>JACCYR010000437.1 GCA_013696385.1 Acidobacteriota bacterium | reverse complement strand
GCTTCGTCCGACGCGCCCGAAATAATCAAAGGCGTTCGCGCTTCGTCAATCAAAATCGAGTCAACTTCGTCAATAATCGCGTAATAATGGTCGGGCTGAACGAGTTGGTCGGGGTCGAACTTCATATTGTCGCGCAGATAATCAAACCCGAATTCGTTATTCGTCCCGTAAGTCATACTGCAAGCGTATTGCACTTTGCGCTCGTAATCGTCCATATCGTTTTGGATACAGCCGACGGTCAAGCCGAGAAATGTATGGATTTTGCCCATCCATTCCGCATCTCTTAAGGCGAGATAATCATTAACCGTGACGATATGAACGCCGCGCCCGGTAAGTCCATTTAAATACGCGGGCAAAGTCGAAACTAAGGTTTTACCTTCGCCCGTTCTCATTTCGGCGATTCTGCCTTGATGAAGTGCGATTCCGCCGATCAGCTGCACGTCGAAATGACGCATTACCGTAACTCTGACGGACGCTTCGCGCACAACGGCAAACGCTTCGGGCAAGATTTCGTTCAAGATATCCTGCTCTTTTTTGCGGCGTTCTTCCTTGTCCGTAATGCTGTCCAAAGCGTTGGCGATTCTCGTCTTGAATTCGGCGGTTTTCGCCTTTAATTCGTCATCGGAAAGTTTCTGCATTGACGATTCCAAATCGTTAATCTGTGCGACAATCGGTTTTATCTTTTTCAAGAAAACGTCGCTGTTACTGCCCAGAACTTTTTTAAAAAATTTATCTACTAAACTATTTACAGCCATAAAATCCTCTCTATATTAGTTTTGAGTTCCGCCTTCAGGTGGCTTTATTTTCAATCGGCACACGCTAAAGGTATAGACTCAAAACAATGAGCTATTAGCTCATAAATGTAAAAATTATTAAAGTTTAGGCGAGATGATTGCTGGAAAGTTAAGATTTCTTTTGCTTCTCACCGCGTTATTGTGCGTCTTTGGCGAGAAGCGCATCAAGCGAGCCACGCGGCAAGCGAGTAACGATGAAGACTTGGTTGTTTTCAGATGAAATTACAGTATTTTCTACGAATATTTTAGTCTGAAAATTTTGCGTTTGTTTTTTAGCAGCTAAAAATCCAATTCTAAACACTGATTCAAGCACTATTGTATTCTCAGGACTTTTAGGTTTTAACGAAAGATTTGTCGCAAGAGTATTACCGTCATTCTTTGCTGCAAAACCAATTCTGGTAACAAGAGAGCCATTAGTAAATAACCTACTCTCTGAAATAGCTTCAAACCATTGTTTTTGAAGTTCGTCAATCAGCGAATCACCGGATATTAGCTGAAACTTTGGATTAGTAAATTTTTCCTTAACTAAATCGGCAACAAATTGTATTTCAAAAGGTTTTGATAAATCTAACTTTCCATCTTTAATTAGTTGACGAATTTTGTTGCCAAATTCATCTATTGGCTTACTGTTAAATTCGTTTTTTGAATTTACACTCTGTCTTTGAGATGTTACGGAATTTACCTGTGCTAAAACAGATGGCGGCGCACCGACTAGCACCAAGCCGAGATAAACGCTCAGAGTTGTGAGAAAAACTATTGAATTGTAGTTTTTGCCGGTTGTCATTTAGCCTTTTTTGGTGTTTGAATTCTGACCAACTTCGCTGCTATTATCGGGCTGATTGTTTTTTTTTTCCGCCCGCTCCTTTAAACTCCGATTTATCAAATTCTGCGCGTCCTGTTTCGGAAGGGTAAATTTTAACACAAAATTTTTGCCGTCGCTTGTTACTTTTGAATTATTTACTAAAGTTTTGCTGTTTTCGTCCAACTTTTTCAAGCCGTTTTGGTCTAATACTTTTATTCCCGAAAGCAAAGTGTTAAATCCGCTGGCAACCGTTCCAGCTTTTTCCGCCGTTTTTTGGTCGGAAATGATAATTACATAGATTTGTTTATCGTCCTGCACCATCGTAAAATTTACTCTATCAATTCCATTGTTTTTCAGATAACCGAGAAAACCACTGTTGCCGACTGCTTCAATCGCGTCTTTAGCGACATTAACCATTTGCTCATCGCCGTCAAATTTAACAAATCTTGATTTTTTCGGGTCTAGTTTTCCGTCTGCGGTGATTGCGCCGTCCAAAACAACCGAAAAAGATTTGCTCAAATCAATCTCTTTTTTCGCCAATTTGTCATTTATCGCATCGCCCAGATCTTCAAATGGCTTTTTATTGATTTCAACTTCGCTGACCGCATCGCTTTCGATTGGTTTTTGCGGTTTGTCGGTTTTGTCCTTATTAATGTCAGTATTGGCATTAGTATTATTTTCAGCCGTCGCGTCGCTTTCAAAATCCGGTAATGTATTTTTTACTTTCGGTGGTTTCGGAATTCTTACCCGTTTTGCTCGTGGATATTTAATCGTCGGATTTGCGCCGAACGAAAACGGCGAATCGGGAATTGTTCCTTTTATCGCATTATCATTCGGAGTTGGCAAAACTTGCGGCGAATTCAACAAATCTGCGCCGTTTTCAATAGTCGGATTTGTCGGAATACCCGGAATTCCCGATATTGGATTTTCCGTTATAAAATCCGAATTCTGCATCATCGCAAATTCTTCGGGATTAGCCAGCGCAAAATATCCTTCGGGATAAGTCAGTGGTGGAGTTTCGCCCGTTACGTCAATAAATGTAATGTCGGCGTCGGCTAACTCCGTTTGTTCGTAATCTTTACTGACAAATTCGGCGTCCGTGCCGAACAGCATGCTGCCGACATAAACCGTATCCAAAACTTGGCAAATGCGATTGACAAACGGACTGTCGCAGCCTTTTCTCGTTAAAAGATTGGCTTGTCCGATAACCAAAATTGCCAGCAAATTAAAAGCCGCCGCCGCGCCGATAATTTTATAAAGGCGCGGTGAGAAATTCCAACTTTTTATCTCGTAATCTTCAAAAAGTTTTTTTTCTTGTTCTTGCATAATTCATTAGTTATAAATTCTTATAAAAAATATAGTTAAAAATACGTATCGTCAAATATAGATGCCAAGCGGCAAAAAACCGTTGCGAAACATTTCCGATTTTACCATTTCTGACTGATGATTCAAAGCAATAGACTTTGCGCCGATAAACATTTAATATTGCTTTTTATGGCTCGTTCACGCAAAGACAAAAGAAGCAATCAGGAAACGGTGCGCTCAAATACCAATCACCGCAGAGAACGAAAATTTAAACGTCAACTTGCGCCGGAAAGTTCCGCCAAAAGCGATTCGGCGAGATTTTCGCCCATCCAATTAAAATCTGTCGAACGGCTTCTGCAAGGCATCGGAACGCCCGAACCGCGCCCATTTGTGCCGGACGCATTTCAAACCGAAGCTCTCGAAGCCATCGAAT
>JACCYR010000411.1 GCA_013696385.1 Acidobacteriota bacterium | reverse complement strand
AATCCGTTGATAAAAATTCCCATCCCAACAAGCATTACGTAACTATTGGAAAATGTCGTGCTATACGGCGTGTAAAAAGTCCAACCAGTATCAACGCCGCCCAGCATTAAAGCGTAAAGCGTCAAACTGCCGCCTGCTATATAGAGATACCAACTGAGCAGATTGATGCGCGGAAACGCCAAATCTTTCGCGCCTATCATAATCGGTATCAAAAAATTTCCCAAAATCGCCGGAATTGACGGAATCAGGAAAAAGAAAACCATAATGATTCCGTGCTGCGTAAAGACCCGATTATATGTTCCCGATTCGAGCAAATCGCTCGCCGGTGTCAACAGTTCAAGCCGAATCAGCGAAGCATAAATGCCGCCCAGCGCAAAAAACACCGAAACCGTCAACAAATACAGAATCGCAATCCGCTTGTGGTCTTTTGTCAAAAGCCAAGATTTTGCCGTAAAACCATTTGTTAAATAATTTACCTTCGGTTCAGGTCTGATATTTTCAACATTTACGTTTTCCATAACTATTTACTACTTTCCCTTTGTTATAAATACTCTATCTTTGCCTGTTAGTCGGTTCGGGCTGATTACTCGGCGCATTCGGATTACTTCCCTGACTGTTTGAATCACTCCGATTGGCTCGTGTGTTTGAGTTCGCTTCTCCTGTTCGCATCATATTTCCGTCGCCCGAATTCGTGTTCGTGCCGCCGGTTGAAGTCGAACTGTTGCCGTTATTGCTGCCGCTCAAAGATTTAACATAAGCGACAAGCTGAATAAGTTGTTCTTCCGTAACCTGACCTTTGAAGGTCGGCATAATCGGCTGATAGCCCGCCACAACTTGGCTGGACGGATTCAAAATTGAATTACGTATATATTCTTCATCAGCTATAATGGTTTGCCCATTAGTTAATTTAACTTGATTACCAAATAAACCTTCCAGCACCGCGCCGCGTTGATTAGCTCCGCCCGCGTGACACGAAGCGCAGCCGAGTTTATTTTCAAATAAATCTCTGCCCGCTTCAACCGGCGTTTGACCCGACACATTTCCGCTCAGCCAATTATCAAAATCGCGCTGTTCCATTACATAAACCCAACCGTTCATTCCTGAATGGTTTAACCCGCAATATTCCATACATTGCAAGCGATATTTACCCGGTTTTGTCGCTTCAAACCAAATTGTCGAATAACGTCCCGGCACAATATCCACTTTTGTTCTAAATGCCGGAATAGCAAAGTCGTGAATGACATCTTCGGTCGTCATCGTTAGCTTGATATTACGCCCGACGGGAATATGAAGTTCGTTAATTTCTCTCTGACCTGTGCCATGCTGAAGTTTCCACATCCATTGCTTTCCGACAACATAAATCTCCATTGCCTCGGCTGGCGGGCGATATTGATTGTAAAAAACGATTGCGCCGCCGAGAAAAATAGTAATTGAGATAATAAACGGGATGATTGACCACAGCGTTTCGAGTGCCATTGACCCGTGAATCTCTGCGCCCGCCGCATATTTTTCCTTTTCATGATATTTCACGGCAAAAAAGATTATCGCCGCAACAATACCGATAGTGAAAAACGCGCTGATAGCGATTAGATAAAAATATAAAAGATCAACCTGCGACGCGAAAGTCGAAGCCTGTTCGGGAAATAATGGAACCCACGAAGAATTCTGTTGCATAATCTAAATTAGTGGTAAATGGTAAGTGGTAAATGGTAAATGAAAGACAGTTTCTTTATTTATCATTTACCATCTTCACAAATCTATTTCAAATCTGCCGTTTTACCTTTGTTATATCGCCAAAAAACAAAAAACATACCGACCAAACCGAGTATAGTTGCGACTGCCATTAGCCGAAGAACTCTCAAAATTGCCAAACCGTATTTTCCCGAAGCCGGATCGTAATGAAAACAATACAAATATAACTGCTCGGCAGGATTTCCGATTTTGTTGTTTGCCGAATCCATAATGCCGAATTTCAAATCCTTCGGCGCGTAATCAATGCCGTAAAAATAGCGCGAAAGTCTGCCTTCAGGCGTAACGACCATAATTCCGCCCGCGTGAGCAAATTGGTTTGTGCTTTCGTCAAACTTATAATTAAACCCGGCGGCATTTGTTACTTTATCAATTTCTTCCTGCGTTCCAGTCAAAAAATGCCAGCCGTTTTCCGCGCCTTCACGCCCGTATCTCGCCATATAGCTGGCTTTTTTGTTTTTGGCTAAGTCCGGTTTCTCGTTCTCACGCGCATCAAAACTGATTGCGACGACATCAAAATCTTTGCCCGCGTCAAACGAAATACCTTTGAGCGAACCTGTCAAACCATTCAAAACTTCGTTGCAAAGCATCGGACATTCGTAATAAACAAGTGCCAGAACAACCGGCTTGCCCTTGCCAAAGTAATCACCGAGTTTAATGATATTGCCATTTTCATCCTTAAACTGCGCGTCAAGCGGCAATTGCCCGTTAAGTTTCTGCTCAATACCGACATTTTTCAAAATCGGCGGCATTCCGTTGCTCACTCCGGCTTGATCCGGGTCATAAGTTTTCGGCGAATAAAGCGGCGAATTATAATGCTCTGCCTTTTGCGCCGAAACAAATATCGGCATTAATAAAACACTCAAACTTAATAAAAGTGTCAGTTTCAAAACTGCTGAAATTGCTGAACTTTTTTTCATTTTTTACCTCAAATCTGGAACTCCAAATTTTGCTCCTTATACTTTTTACTTTCTATCTTCTCACATCCGAAGCAATGCGCCCCGCGCTCGAAGACGAAACCATTGAACGCGAATCCTTTACCATCTTTTGTCCGTCTGCGCTGCTATTGGCTTTTGGATTTTCCTCAAGCAATTTCCTTTTAGCTTCTTCAATCGGCAAAGAAATAACCGTTCCCGTTTTCGGATCTGTTTGTCCGTCCTTCAAAATTTTTTCCCATTGCTCTTGAAGTTCGCGGTATTCCGATTGCGGTGCTTTCAGTTCAAGATTAACGCGACCTGGCGAAGAATCAACCCCAAAACCGGGTGCAGCTTGCAAACGCGGTTCGGGCGGCAAACGCTCTTGTTCATTCATCGCCATCGGACTTTTTTGGTCTTTAACTTCGATTGCCTGCTCTTCCATTACATTCTGCAAAAACAACATCAAACCAAAAGTTACGACGACCAACAAAAATAATCCGACACCGAAGTAAATTACTCCGCGAAACCCGATGAGATTCGTTTCATAAGGTTTATCGAAATCTACAAAAGTTTTTTTGTGTTTAGCCATATTTTTAATCAATTACGAATTGTGAATTTCAAATTACGATTTAAGAATATCTTTATTCGTAATTCGTAATTTGAAATTGTCAATGCTTTCCGTGCTCAATCGCATTTTCCAAAAACGGGTCGTTGACGGGAACAAGCGGACGTTTCATCAGCTCGCCGAAAAACCACCACAGCCAAATTCCGCCGACCGCAACCGGCGCGACCAAATCCATCCAGCTAAAACTAAGTGAAAACGGAACTTCTTGTCCATGCATTCCGATTCTCGGACTCGGACCAATCATATAATACATATCAATCAGCCGGAGCAGTAGAATGAAACAAGCAAGTCGTGCAAGCCATTTGGCTTGGCGTTTAATGTCCCGCGAAAGCAGAACGAGAAACGGAAATGCAAAATGTAAAATTATCAAAACCACGCCGATTATGCCCCACGCTCCTTCTTGGCGTGTTAAATACCATTTTGTTTCTTCGGGCAAATTTCCCGACCAGATAATCAGATACTGCGAAAAATTGAAATATGCCCAAACCATTACTAGTGCGAGCATCAATTTGCCGATGTCGTGAAAATGTCTTTTTCCCAAAATGCGATTCATCGGCGGTTTGTCCGAAAGTGCCGCCATAATCGCCACCATAAAGCAGAAGCAGCTCAAAGCCCAGCCCGCGACAAACAGAAATCCCCACATTGTCGAATACCAGTGCGGGTCAAGCGTCATTACCCAATCAATCGCGGCAAAACTGACAACCAGCACAAAGAAAACCATTGTCGGACCGGAAAACTTTGACGCATCTGCCAAAAATTTCGCCGAATCTTCGTAATTGTCGGTCTGGTCTTGCTGCCACGACCATTTATTGAGCAAATACACCATCACGCCCCACAAAACAAAATACAAAACGGCGCGGAAAATCCACCATTCGACGCTTAAATACGGCTGACGATGTTGAATAATCCGGTCGTTCAGATGCGTCCACTCATACATCGAAGAAACACCGATTAAAATTGGTAAGAACAAGATAAAAACGATCGGCAGAGTGCGCGAACCGGCTTCGACAAAACGACGGATAACCACGCCCCACGCGCCGCCCGTCAGATACTGCAAAAGTAAAATGCCAATACTTCCAATGGCGATGCCGCCCCAAAAAATAAAACCCAATAGCCAAGAACGCAATCCCTGTTCGACATTAAAAAAACAACCGATTGCCCAAATAATCGTAAAAATTCCGCCCGTGCCGAGCGCAAGCGTGCGCCAGCGATTTACGTCTGCTGGTGCTTGAAAATCCGCCGCGTTAAATTTCGCATTTGTCATCTACTTTGCGCCTCCTGTGTTTTGACATTCGGCGACACGGACGGCGTTACAGTTGTATTTGTCGTATTTCCTGTTTTTGTCATTGGCAGCGGACTCATTCCGTTTGGATTTTGGCTGATTTGCAAAGCTCGAATATATGCCACAATCGCCCAACGGTCGGCAGGCGGAACTTGCGATGCGTAACTATTCATCTTGCCCCAGCCGTTGGTCATCACATCGAAAAAATGTCCGACGGGCGCGTTTCTCAAACGGTCGTCGTGATAGGTCGGCGGCTGCGGAAATCCGCGCCGAACAATCATTCCGTCGCCGTTTCCGACCGGACCGTGGCAAACTATGCAGAAAATTTTGTATCTTTCTTCGCCGCGGTCAAGCAATTCTTTGGTAACAGGCACGGGAAATTCTTCAACCGCATCGGGGAAACTCGACACTAACGTATTGCCGGAAGCGTCCGTCGTTGTTTCAACTGGCGCGGTCGTCGTCATTCCGGCATTTTCCTTTTTGCCCGCATAAAAAGCCTTATCTTCACGCAGAAAACCACGCGCCACAGTTCCTTCGGGCAAATCTCTCATCGCTTTATCATCGCGGAAAAATTCGCTCTTTTTATAGGCTTTATAACGCGGCTGGTCTTGCATATCGTAGCGGCAACCTGTCAACAGTGAACAGCCAACAGTCAACAGTAGACAGAAAATCTTCCATTTTCCGATTCTTGATAACTGATAACTGATAACTGATAACTGATAACTATTCTTCGACATCAAAAACCTCCTGCGGATTCAGGCTTTCCATAAAACTTTTCGTTTCCTCGTAATCAAACTTCGGGTCTTTGGCTTCAATCACTAAAAAGAATTTCTCTCTCGTTGCCAAAGCAAAACGCG
>JACCYR010000400.1 GCA_013696385.1 Acidobacteriota bacterium | reverse complement strand
GCATTACCCTTTATCAAAACCAAATCGCTGTTGACGATGCCGCGCACGATAAAGAGTTTTTTTCCGTCGCTTGACCAAGAGAAATCGATAATTTTGCCCGAATTAAAATCTGTTAGTGGTTTCGGTTTGCTTTCGTCAAGCAGGTAATTCCATAAATTCAGCGTTCCTTCGGAATTGATAAAAGTGAGTGATTTGCCGTCGGGTGACCAAGCAAAATTTTTGCCCAAACTGGTTTGTATTTCTTTTTCTACTTTCCCGATTTCCTTGCCGTCAAACGCGCAAATCATTAGTTTATTTTGCAGTGCCAAGGTTTGCTCATCAAACTTAAACGAAAAATATGCAATGCGTTTTCCGTCAAAAGATATTTTCGGCAGCATTTGCGAAAACTCATTTTCGGGCAAAAGCGATTTTACCTCGCCGCCGCCCGTGGAAACTTTCATCAAGACAGATTTTCCGCCGTTTTTACTTTGCCGCATAAATAGAACGGTTTGACCGTCGCTGCTCAATTGCGGTTTAAAGTCGCCGCCGTTTGATTCATCACTTAACTGCACCGGATTTTTTCGGCAAGCAAAACTTTCAGCGCGACGTTGCGGTTAAGTTGAGAATCATGCGCCAAAAAAACCTCGCCCATTCCGCCCGTCCCAATTTTTTGGCGAATCTCGTAACGTCCAAGTTTTGTTCCTGAAAGCATAAATTACAACCTAATTTTAAAAGTCTTCCATTAGTTTAACGTAGAATGCGGAAAAAAAGTTTAGTTAAGATTTGTAAATGATGTAAAATTTTTATTAATTTAACCTGAGTTTGGATTAAGTATTTTTTACAAATTATTTTTGTTCAGCCAACATTTATTTATCTTTTAATAAAATCAATAAAAATTTATCGTATTTTTTTTTCAAAACCGTGTGTTTTTATCATTTTTAGGTTGACTAAAGTAAGCCAGAATTCTATATTGTCCAATGTTCCGATAAAAAGTGATTGGAACACGACTGCTCAAAAAAAGCAGTTGGCAAAAATAAATTTAATCTTTGAAGAAGACAGGAGAATATAAATAAAATGAAAAAGACTTTAGCTCTTTCAGCAGTTTTAGCAATAGGTGCTTTAGGTATGGCTTGTGAACCGACATCTAATGTTAATGTAAATGTTAATAGGATGAATTCAAATATGGCGATGAATTCAAATATGTCAACGCCGATGATGAATTCAAATTCAATGAATTCAAGTTCAATGAATTCAAATTCAATGAATTCAAGTTCAATGAACGGAAACAGAATGATGAATGATAATAGAATGATGAATGATAATAGAATGACGAACGGAAATAGGATGATGAACGGAAACCGTCCGTAATTTTATTACTTTATTAGTTTTTCGAAACACACTCGGTTAGAAACAGTGTGTTTCTTTTATTTTAAAAGAGATTTATTTCGAGATTTGTCCTCTTAATTCTTCAATTGTAGTAACGGGTTTCTGACAAGTGAAATTTTCGCAAACATATGCCGTCGGCTTTTCGTCAATCATTTTTCTTTCCTGCAGAAGCGGAATAAACTCAGCATTTTCTTCGGCATTTTCCGCTAAAACCAAAACCTTATTCGGCAAAAATGTATTCCAAACTTCTCTTTCGAGTTCATTGCCCTTATCGCCTAAAATGACAATTTCCTTTGTCGGATTGAGATAAAACTCTAGCACCGATAAACTTCTGCCGAAGGCTTGCGGGTAACGCTTGATTTGCGGCGCAACCAGACGCAAAATCGTTACGGCAAAACGCCTATAATTTTCTTCACCCAGTAGATGCGCCAGTTTCAGCAAAACATCTACCGCCGCTGAATTTCCCGAAGGCATGGCGTTGTCATAAAAATCTTTGGAACGAACAAGCAATTCCTCGTGGTTGCTTGCCGTAAAGAAAAACGCGCCGCCTTCGTCGTCCCAAAATTCCGTTATCAGAACATCGGCAAGCCGTTTTGCTTCTTTCAGATATTTAACCTCGCCCGAAACCTGAAAAAGCTCGATTAAACCATCGGCGAAATTTGCGTAATCTTCTAGATAAGCATTTAATTTTGCTTCGCCGTCTTTCCAGCTTCGCAAAAGATAGCCGTCTTTTTGCAGATTTTCCAAAATAAAATCAGCGTTTTTTCGCGCAATTTCGAGATAATCTTGATTTTCGATAATCGCCCCAGCTTCCGAAAAAGTCGCCAGCATCAAACCGTTCCAAGCCGTCAAAACTTTTTCGTCGCGGAAAGGTTTTATCCGTTTTTCTCGCGTCGTGAAGAGTTTTTCTCTGCCGCATTCTAAAACTTCCTTTAATTTTTCTGCGGAAATTTTTAACGCTTCGGCGGTTTCGGCAATTGAATTTTTGACATTCAAGATGTTTTTTTCTTCAAAATTGCCTTGTTCGGAAACGTCATAGTAAAAATTAAAAATCTGCGCGTCCGCGTCGCCTAAAATTTCGACAACTTCTTCCGGTGTCCAAACAAAAAATTTACCTTCTACGCCTTCGCTGTCGGCATCTTGCGCCGTATAAAATCCGCCCTTCGCGTCAAGCATTTCGCGCCTAACATATTCAAGCGTTTCAACCGCTATGCGTTTGTAAAATTCGTCTTTCGTTACCTGAAAAAGATGCAGATAAATTCTCGCCAGCTGCGCGTTATCGTAAAGCATTTTCTCAAAATGCGGCGTAAGCCAAATCGCATCAACCGTGTAGCGATGAAAACCGCCACCGAGTTGGTCGTATATTCCGCCGTGCGCCATTTTCGTGCAGGTTTTTTTGACCATTTCAAGCACGTTTTCATTTCCCGTGCGTTTGTAATAGCGCAACAGAAATTCCAGAGACATCGGCGGCGGAAACTTCGGCGCACCGCCAAAACCGCCGTTCACATTGTCAAAAGTTCTGACAAAGCTTTGAAACGCCGAATCTAATTGGTCTTTGGACAATTCCGCGCCGGGCGCATTCGTTAAACCGACGCGCCGAATCTCACCTAAAACTTCGTTTGCCGAATGCAGAAGTTCGTCGCGCCGCTCGCGCCACGCTTCCGCGATGCTCAACAAAACGCGCTGAAAACTCGGCATATTATAACGATTAACGGGCGGAAAATAAGTTCCGCCGAAAAACGGCAATTTATCTGGCGTTAAGAAAACATTCAAAGGATAACCGCCGTGTCCGCTCGTTAATTGAACAAATGTCATATAAATCTGGTCAACATCTGGACGTTCTTCCAGATCAACTTTGATATTGACAAAATTTTCGTTCATCAAGCGGGCAGTTTCCTCATCCTCAAACGATTCGTGTTCCATCACATGACACCAATGACACGCCGAATAACCGATGCTGATTAAAACCGGCTTATCTTCAGCTCGCGCCTTAGCAAATGCTTCCTCGCCCCACGCATACCAATCAACCGGATTGTGAGCGTGTTGCTGCAAATACGGACTTGTCTCCTTGATTAGACGATTTGCGGATTTTGGTTTCTTCATTTTTCAAGTTTAACAGAATTCTCAAAATGGAAAATGGATAACGGATAATGAAGAACATTTGCTTTCAAATTTTCCATTTTCCATTTTCCATTTGATATTCAATGTTTCGCCTTTCCGCTTAATAAACTAGCGGCGTGCGGCAAAACATTTTTGATAACATTGAAACATTCACTGACACCTTTCGGCGAACCGGGCAGATTTATTATTAAAGTATTGTTGCGAATGCCGCAAACGCCGCGTGAAAGCATTGCCATCGGCGTATTTTTCAGTGTTTCCGAGCGCATCGCTTCCGCCAAACCACTTGCTTCTTTTTCGATAATGGCGCGTGTCGCTTCTGGCGTGTTGTCGCGCGGCGCAAAACCCGTTCCGCCGGTTGTAATGATTAAATTCACATCTTCGCGTTCGGTCAGCGTGTAAAGCGTGTTTCGCAAATCTTCAAAATCGTCGGAAACAATTATTTTATCAACAATTTCCGCGCCGATTGCCAACAACAATCCGACTAAAGTAACGCCCGAAACATCATCCTTTTCGCGGCGCGAATCGCTGACGGTTACGACTATCGCTTTAATTTTTGTGTCATTGACCATATTTTATATAATCTTTCAGCCAGCATCTGTCCATTACGACTAATAATCCGGCATCTGCGGCGCGTTTTGCCGCTGCTTCGTCAATCACGACTTCTTGCAGCCAAACGGCTTTTGCGCCGAGTTCGATTGCTTCGTCAACGACATTTCCGGCTTCGTCGGAACGGCGAAAAATATCAACCAAATCAAATTTTTCGGGAACATCGGAAAGACTTGTGTATGCTTTTTCGCCTAAAACTAAAGTTTCATTCGGATTGACGGGAATAATTTTATAACCTTTTTTCTGCATAAACGACGCAACGCCGTTTGAAGGACGATACGGATTTGACGACAAACCAACGACGGCAATCGTTTTGCATTCATCTAAAATTTGTTTGATTATCTCTTTGTCAGCGTAACTCATTGTTTTTTCTCAACTTCACTTTGCGATTGGATTTTGTGTTTACCGATAACAAAAATGTCTTTCTTGTTTTCCTTTTTTAACTTTTCAAACTTTTCCGCTTTTGCTTTCGACACTTTTACGCCCGCGTCCACAATTACCTTTTCCAATTTTACGCCGTTTTCTATTACTGCATTTGGCAAAATTATTGAATCCTTAATTTCGGCGTTCTTTTCAATCGAAACATTTGCGCTTAAAATTGAATGTTCGACACTTCCTTTTATCTTGCAGCCATTGGAAATCAAACAATTATTTATTTTGGCGGAACGGTAAATAAATGCCGGAACTCGTTGCTCGGCAAGCGTTAAAATCGTCCAATCGTCATCGTCAAACGCAAATTTCGTGTTTTCGTCCAATAAATCCATCTGTGATTGCCAATAGCTTTTGATTGTTCCGACATCGCGCCAGTAACCGTTGTGGCGATGCTCAAAAACCTTTTTTTCCTTGACAAACTTGGGAATCAGTTCATCGCCATAATCTTTTAATTCGCCGTCTTTTTTGCTTAATTGCTTGAGCGCGTCGAGCAAAATTTTCGCGTCATAAACAAAAACTTCCGTCGTTATCAAATCGCTTTTCGGCTTGTCGGGTTTATACTCAAAATTGCTGACACTTCCATTTTTATTAACTTCGACAACGCCAAAACGCGAAGCCGATTCGCCTTTCGGAACTTTAGTTGTAACCATTGTCAGCGCGGCTTTTTTTTCCAGATGCGTTTCAATCACATCACGAAAATCAAGTTTATAAACGTGGTCGGAACTTAAAACGATTAAAATATCGGGTTTGAAATCTTCGATAAATTTCAAATGCCGCACAATTGCGTCGGCGTTTCCGTGAGCAAAACCGCCTTCGTCTTTTGATTTTTCGTCGTTTTCAAACGGCGGCAAAACACGCAAACCGCCATAAGTTCTATCCAAATTCCAAGGTCTGCCGTTTGATAAATGCTCGTTCAAAGAATGAAGTTCGTATTGTTCAATCACCCAAACATCAGAAATTTCGCTGTGCAGACAATTGCTCAACGCAAAATCAATCAAATGGTAAAATCCGGCAAAAGGTATGACGGGTTTGGCGCATTCATCTGTCAAAAGTCCGAGTCGTCCGCCTGTTCCGCCTGCTAAAATTAAAGCTAATACTTTTTGTTTGAACATTTTTTTTATTTGTAATTTAACCGATCGACGATTCAAGATTTTCAACATCCCTCTGCCTTTTGCTGTAAATTACGCTCAACACAACGCTGCACACAACTAACAACATTCCCATTAAAGATTGTAATGTTTGCAGTTCGCCAAAGACAAACCAGCCAATCAGCAAAGCGTAAATCAAGCCTGTATAGTTGACAATTGCCACGCTCGCAGCGCGTTCTTTTTGAAAGGCATTGGTCAAAAAAACTTGTCCGAGCTGCGAAAATATGCCAATTAACAGCAAAAAAAACCAATCCCAGCCAACCGGCGTTTCCCAGTTGAAAATCGTAAAAAGAAAACCGACAACGACACCGACAATCTGAAAATGCAAAACGACAATCAGCGGATGTTCTCTGCCGCGCAGAGTCCGCACTAAATTGTAAGCCACGCCGGAACAAAACGCCGAAAAAATGCCGAGCAAAAGATAAAGAAAAGACACGCGCGGGTCAAATTTTTCAACCATTAAAACGCCGACAAATGCCAGTACGTAAAAAATCCACTGCGAAAATTTAACGCTTTCTTTGAGAACGAAAATAGCGATTATCGCGGTGAAAATCGGCGAAAGATATTGAATTGTCATCGCGCTTGCCAGCGGAATGTTTTGCAAAGTAATAAAAAAGAACGCGAGCGCAGTCGTGCCGAAAATGCCGCGCAACAGAAGCAATTTGCGGTTGCTGCCACGCCAATCTTCTCTGACGTAACGCAAACCCGCGTAACAAAAAATAACCGCTAGCAAACATCGGATAAGCACGATTTCCATTGCCGGAATATGTTTTAATTCTTTGACAAAAACATTTGCCAGAGCAAACGAGAGCGTCGAGAGAAACATCTGAGTAACGCCTTCGCTGAGAAATGAGGTTTTTTGCATTGTTTCAATCAAAGTTATTAAAATTATATGTTTTTGAAATGAAATTTTTGATATAAAAACGCAAATTTGAAAATTTTTACTTTTTACTTTTTATTTATTCATCTTCCTCATCATCTTCATCAGGATTATAAATTTTGTAACCGTATGAATCGTCGTAATAATAACTTTTTTTCTTTTGGTCTTCGCTCCACTTTCCCTTATTGCTCGTTTCAGTGTTTTCTTCGGCTTCTTTTTTTGCCGACGGCTTTGTTTTTTCGTTTTGCTTCGTCTTTTCGGGCATAATTCATTTATAATCAATTGAAACCTTTTCAACAAACTCATTTCGAGGAAATTATGAAAACAAAAAAATATATTTTAACTTTTGGGCTGGTCGTGTCTTCGATTATTTCAACCTATTTTGTAACCGTTTCGACGGCACAGCAAGCCGCGCAGCCTGCGTCCGCAACTGCCGATAATGAATATCAGGTTTCGGCTATTCTTTTTATGCAGAAAGCGGCGGAATATCGCGCTTTGACTTATCAGGCGTTTAATATCGCAAAGATGCAGTTGAACGAAGATTTTGATAAAAAGAATTTGAAAAAACTGCCGAAAGCAGAAAGAAAAATGCCGCGTGCCGTTGTCGTTGATATTGATGAAACGGTTTTAGACAATTCGCCCGCGCAGGCTTATAACGTGAAAAACCGGTTGCCATTTGATTTGAAAAATTGGTATGCGTGGGGCGAGATGCGAAGCGCGAAAGCGATTCCGGGCGCGGTTGATTTCTTAAATTATGCCAATCAAAAGAGCGTAAAAGTTTTTTATGTTTCAAACCGCGACGAAGTGCAGAAACAAGCCACGATTGATAATCTGAAAAGCGCGGGATTTCCCGACGCGGAGAGCGAAACGGTTTTGCTGCGACAAAAAGAATCGAGCAAAGAGGCGCGGCGCGAATTGATTTCCGACAAATATCGCATCGTTCTTTTAATCGGCGATAATTTGGATGATTTATCACAGGCTTTTGAAAAAAAATCGATTGCCGACAGATTTACCGAAGTTGATAAAACACGCGAATTGTTCGGCAGGAAGTTTATCGTCTTGCCAAATGCGATGTATGGAACTTGGGAAAGCGCAATTTACCAATACGGACGTTTGAATGAAATTGAAAAAGCGCAGAACCGGCTCAATTTACTCGAATCTTATTGATATATTTTTCATAAGGCGGAAACGCTCATTAACATTTGCGTTTCTACCTTTTCATCGAAATATGTTTAAGCGATTTACATTTATCTGTTTTAATTTATAATTATCTATGATTTTTTAAAATCCTTTCTGGATTCCTTATTATCAATTATTAAAAAGAATTAATTTATGCGAATACTTATAACCGGCGGTGCGGGCTTTATCGGCTCGCATCTTTGCGAAAGGCTGATAAATGAAGGACACGAAGTTATCTGTCTGGACAATTTTTTCACCGGCAGACGCGAAAACATTTTTCATCTTCTCGATAATCACCGCTTTGAATTGATTCGGCACGACGTAACCGAACCGATTTTGCTCGAAGTTGACCAAATTTATAATCTGGCGTGTCCGGCTTCGCCCGTCCATTATCAATATAATCCGGTCAAAACCGTCAAAACCAGCGTGATGGGCGCAATCAATATGCTCGGAATGGCGAAGCGTGTTCGCGCCCGGATTTTGCAGGCTTCGACATCGGAAGTTTATGGCGATCCGCTTATTCATCCGCAAACGGAAGATTATTTTGGCAACGTAAATTGTGTCGGGCTTCGGTCTTGTTATGACGAATCAAAGCGTGTCGCCGAAACTTTAATGATGGATTATCACCGACAAAACGGCGTTGATACGCGGATTGTTCGCATTTTTAACACTTACGGTCCAAGAATGCTCGAAAACGACGGGCGCGTTGTGTCAAATTTTATCGTCCAAGCCTTGCGCGGTGAAAATTTGACGATTTACGGCGATGGAACTCAAACTCGTTCTTTCTGCTATGTTGATGATTTGGTCGAAGGCATTATTCGCTTGATGAACACCGAAGCCGAAGATATTCATTTACCTGTGAATATCGGTAATCCGGGTGAATTTACGATGAACGAACTGGCGCAGGAAGTCGCTAAAACAGTTGGCACAAATATAAAAATCACGCATCTGCCCTTGCCGCAGGACGACCCGAAACAACGGCAGCCAAATATTTCGAGAGCAAAAGAATTGCTCGGTTGGTTGCCGACAATTCCGCTTGCCAAAGGTTTGCAGAAAACGGTAGCTTATTTTGCGAAAAGAATCGAAAAAGTGGAAAATAGATAAAACAAGAAAGAGGTTAGCTGGCTATGAATGAAAAAATTGTTGAAGAATTTAACGAAAAATTTGCCACCGTCGAAGAAGCCTTAAAATATATCGCTGATTCGCAAGCCAAATTCGAGTTTATTCGCAAACGGGAAAATGCCGAATTTAGTAAAAAAATTGCTAAAATAGTCCAGCTGCAAGAGCAAAACGACCACCAAATAGCGAAAACTCAACGGCAATTAGACCACATTACCAAAGTTTTGCGATTTAATATTGAAGAATACGAGTTTCAAGAAGAAAACTAGAAAAGGCGGGAGAAATTTTAATCCGCAAGCGGAAAAAATAATTTATGAAAATTTTAATTACGGGCGGCGCGGGTTTCGTGGGAAGCCATCTTGCCGACAAACTTATCGGCGAAGGACACGAAATTACGGTTATTGATAACCTTTCAACCGGACGTTATCAAAATGTCGAACATCTCGAAGGCAAAAAAAACTTTCGTCTCATTATTGATACGGTTTTGAATGAAAAACTGATGGAAGAGTTGATTCGTGACACTGACAGAGTTTTCCATATGGCAAGCGCAGTCGGCGTAAAACTAATTATGGAACACCCCGTTAAAACCATTGAAACGATTTTTCGTGGAACTGATGTTGTTCTCGGTTTTTGTTCACGTTACCGCAAGCGCGTTTTGATTCCTTCGACAAGCGAAGTCTATGGCAAAGGCGCGTCTATTCCGTTTAGAGAGGAAGACGACCTTTTAACCGGCTCGACCGACAAACATCGTTGGGCGTATGCTTGCGCAAAAACTTTGGATGAATTTTTAGCTTTAGCTCATTGGAAGGAAACATGCTTGTCGGTTGTCGTTGTCAGACTTTTTAACACGGTTGGACCGCGGCAAACCGGACAATACGGAATGGTCGTGCCGAATTTTGTCAAATCCGCGCTCAATAATGAACCGTTAAATGTTCACGGCGACGGCACACAATCGCGCTGTTTCGGTCACGTTTTGGATATTGTCGAAGGCTTGACGAAAGTAATCGAAACGCCGGAATGTTTCGGTCAGGTCATCAATCTGGGCAATAGCGAAGAAGTTACGATTAAAGGTTTGGCGGAAAAGGCTATCGAAATGACGGAAAGCACCAGCGAAATCCGTTATATTCCTTACGCTGAAGCCTATGGCAAAGGCTTTGAAGATATGCAACGGCGCGTTCCATCGCTCGAAAAAGCCAAACGTCTTATCGGCTATCAGCCAACCCGAACGCTTGAACAAATCATCAATGACGTAGCGGAACAATTTCGTGAAGAACTAAAAACGGAAACTGCGAATGCGTAGAATTTATGAGGAAGTTTAGTTTATTGATTTTATTTTTGGCTGTGTCTGTCAGCGTTGCCATCGCACAAGATAATGGCGGCGTAAAAGGCAAAGTCCGCGATCCGAAAGGCGACGGCATCGGCGGTGCGACAATAATCGCCCGCCAAAGCGGTAAAGATGTTAAATCTACGAATTCCGACAGCAAAGGAAATTTTGAACTGGCAGGACTCAAGCCCGGACTTTACAATCTGGTTTTCGACAAAACCGGTTACAGTTCGGGCTTGATGTATAACGTCGAAATAAAAAACAATAAAATCAGAGATTTGGGCGACAGGCTGGTTTTGACAGTTGACCAAGGAACGCAAGTTATTATTAAGGGAAGCGTTTTCGACCAAAACGGACGAAGCATCGGCGGTGCTAAAATTGGAATTGAAAAGGTTTTAAACAACGGTTCGACAAAAAAAATTGGATCAGGCAACGCGAGTTACAGCGGCGAATTTACTTTTAAATTTCCCGAAGGCGCAACAAAATTTCGCATCACGGCTTCCGCCAAAGGCGTTTCGGCAAGCAGAGAAGTTGAAGTTGACAATGCGGCGATTTACCGTCTAGCGATTACTTTGAATTTAGACAAATAACATAAATTCCAAGTTCCAGATTATCAACGAATTTAATTTGGAATATTATTTTTGGAATCTGGAATCTGGAATTTTAATTAACCGTTTCGGAAATCTCCTCCGCCGACTGTATTCCGGCAACTGTGCCTGCGTCCGTAACAATCAACGGAAATTCTTCCAACAAAACCGTATTTGCCAATGTCTGCACCCAATAAGTTCCGGCAGTTTGAAACATAACATTGACGAAAAAACTGACATTATCGGAAAAACCGCCGTGTGCAAGTTCGATGTTTGTCGGCTGCGACGTTACAATCGTGTTGGTTTTGTCAGGCGAAACGATTCGCACTTCAGTTTGATGAACACCTTCGCCGCGCCAATGGTTAACAACCGCAAATTTTATTAGCGAAATCGGCAGTTTTTCGACCATGATATTTTGGAAAACTCCCATCAGCGATAGTTTATTGCCCATTTCCAAGCGCACATCATCGCATAAGAGTGTGTAGATAAGTTGTAGGTTTAGTGTTGTCATAATTTAACTGCAATAAAAATAAATCTGTTTTAAATTAAAAAAATCAAATTTGCTTTACCTTTTATAATTTTGCTTTTTTACTTTTAACTCTTAGATTGCGCCATTTTTCTTAAACCAATCCAGCATTTTCGCCCACGCATCCGTCGCAGCTTCTTTGTTGTAACTTTCGCGGTAATCGGCGTTAAAACCGTGTTTCGCGTTTGGATAAACAACAATTTCCGATTTCGATTT
>JACCYR010000367.1 GCA_013696385.1 Acidobacteriota bacterium | reverse complement strand
TTTATCTGAACGCGATGATAAACGCTGTCGGCGGCGCAACTTGGGTGAGCGTGCATCACGGCGGCGGAGTCGGCATCGGTTACAGCTTACACGCCGGACAAGTTATCGTCGCCGACGGCACGCCCGAAGCTGCCAAACGAATCGAGAGAGTTTTAACAACCGACCCCGGAATGGGCGTTGTCCGCCACGCTGACGCAGGTTACGATGATGCGATTGAATTTGCGAAGGAAAATAATGTAAAAGTGCCGATGCTCAAGTAAATTTAACCTTTTATCTGCTTATTGATAAAAAATATTTACTCAAATAAATTTATTTACAAAATAAAAAAACAAATTTTTATTAGGATTACGATTCTTACAAAACCTTGCATTGCAGCACACAAAATAATTAAAAAAACGTTGACGCAGAGTGCGAACAGTTGTAGAATTCGCCTAAAACACAAGGTGGGAATTCTTATAATGAAGTAAAACATGCTTCATTCATACTAAATTTTTAAGTAGACAAAGGAGGTTTTTATGTTTCCGCAATTTAGTTTCGATGATGATGTTGATGATCAAGGATTGGACATTTTAGGAGATGTTTCTTTGGAATATTTTAGAGCCGAGCCGGAAACTATTTCGCCTTTCGGCTCTTCTTTATTGAAGTGGAAAGTGAAGGGACCAAACAAGGGGTTCCGCGTTAAAATTGACGGAATGGAAGTGGCGAAAAGCGGGGCAAAATCAGTTCAGCCGCTATCTTCGCAAGTTTACAGGCTTTTTGCTCAGGCGGGAAGAAGTTCCAAGTTTTTGGGAGTTTCAGCGGTTCATGTAAATCTCTCAAAGTGCGTTTATTTTGATAATTCTTTTGTTGCGGAATATGTAAAATTCGCGCTTCAGAAGATAATTAACGAAAATACTGAAGTTTATTTTCGTGTCGTTCCGAAACTGGATCCTTTCGGCAGAGTTATCTTTGTTCAATCCGAGCCGGAAGTTATTATTACACCCGGGCAAATAAGATTTATTCTCAAACTGGGTTCTCCGGTTAATAATTTTCCCGATGCCATTGTTGATGTAGATGCCCGTTTCGGACTTGCTGTCAGCAAGGATGCAGGTTCGATTTTTAATACAACTTCGATTTTCGGCAGCCGTAAAGTTGTGCCGATTAATGTGGATATTAAGATAGAAGTGTCTGTGCCGTGGTATGCCTGGGCAATTCCTCTTGCCATTCTTATTCTTCCGATGAGATTAGATAGCGGCAGGGAAAAGGTGCTAAAAAATTTTAGAGAAGGTATTCCGAAACTCGTTGATGAAGCCGTTGTAAATTTTAAGGAACCTGAAGAAACTGAGCCGCACAGCGTACGAATCTACAATGCCGATAATGGAGCCGGTATTGTGGAAGTAACCTTTTGCCCGGTCGAAACTCCTCCGATAGTAATTGAATAGGTAAATTTTCAAAAAATTGTTAGAGGACGAGAAAGATTTTAAGCAACTAAATATAACTCAAAATCTTAAAACTACTGAGGCAAATATGAAATTAAGGGAAATCTATATCCAAATTATTGATAGATTGAAATTTACACAGCCTTCAATTTAACCGGCTGCCTTGAGAAGGGCTTCGCGCATTTCGCCTGCCGACCGCCAACGCCTTTCGACTTCTTTGGCAATGGCGGTTTCGATAACTGCCGCAATTTGCGGCGGAATGTCCGGCAGATGCCGGGAAATTGGCACAAACGGTTTTTCAAAAATTGCCTTAACAGTTTCGGAAATTCCTGCCTTTGGTGAAAGATTGAGGGCGTGTGCGCCGGTCAACAAACCGTAAGCCGTCATACCGATTGCATATATATCGGAGGGCGGGCGCACTTCCTTAAAATCCCTGACTTGTTCGGGCGGCATATAGGCAATTGTTCCGGCAACGTCGCCGACCATTGTTACGCCGCTCATCCCGGATTCCTTAAAACTTTTCGCCAATCCGAAATCGGTTAATTTGGCGACAAAATTCGGAAACGCGCCGTCAACCAAAATATTTTGTTCCTTGATGTCGCGGTGAACGAATCCGAGTGAATGTGCAAAATCTAGTGCGGAAAGTGTTTGTTCAATGATTTTCACTACTTCCTGATAAGGAAGTTTTCCGCCGCGATGTTTAAGGAGTTTATGAGCATCCATCCCGCCGACAAATTCTGATACCAGATAAACAATGCCGTTATGCGTGCCGTGTTCGATATAACTGACGATATGCGGGTGCTGCAAACTTGCTGCAACTTCTATTTCGCGGATAAACCGCTTTAGAGATTGTTCGCTGACGGCAACTTCCGGCAGCAAAGTCTTTATTGCCACGGCGCGACCGTCCGAAACCGCACGAGCCAGCATCACGCTTCCCATTCCGCCTTGTCCGAGAATGCGAATCATTTGATAACCCGGGATCGGCTGCGGATTTTTCTTTAATTTTTCGCGGCAATCGTCGCACACATAGGAAAGTTTGGTATCGGGGCTGGAGGCTTCGACCTTTGACGGAATACCGCAATTCAGACATTGAACCGTTATTACGGACGGAATTGTCTGAATTCCGATTTGCGGGGCTTGTGAAGAAAACTCCAAAACGGCATCCGTCGTTACCTCAACCTCTAAAACCGTTTCGCCGCCCTGGATGCGGTCGCCGTTTTTCAAATGAGCGGTTTCAACCCTGATGCCGTTGACGTAAGTTCCGTTGGTCGAACCCAAATCCCGCAAAAAGCATTGCGGCGGAGCAATTTCCAAAAGACAATGATTACGCGAAAAATAGCGATCTTGAGGCAAGCAAAATTGTGAATCTTCGCTCCGCCCAATCATAAAGGTTTCGTGTTGGTCAAACGTGAAAACGCGCCCCGTCTGTGGTCCTGCAATCACGCGCA
>JACCYR010000363.1 GCA_013696385.1 Acidobacteriota bacterium | reverse complement strand
TGGATTTCAAACCGGGCGCGAGGATGGTTTTCATCAAGGTTTGTCCGGTTTTAAAATCTTTGCCGCAAATCGGCACATTGTTGTCTTCGGCAAGTTTTGTCAAAGCGGGAATGTCGCACGACAGATTCGGTGCGCCGTTGGCAAACGGAACGCCGGATTTCAGCGCGGCATAAGCATAAATCATCGAAGGCGCAATTTGTTCGTTATCGTCATACAAGCCTTTTTCAAACGCTTCGATTGTTTGATGAACTTCCGATTGTTCGAGAAAAATTTCCGTCGAAGCCGCCCAAATTATTACTAATCTGTCGCAATTTTTTTCCGCTTTGAAATTGGCGACATCGGCAATCAGCTGTTCGGCAAGTTCCATTTTATTCTTGCCGGTTTTGACGTTCTCGCCGTTCAATCTTTTAACATAATTTTGTGAGAAAACAGCTTGCATCGGCTTTAAAGATTCGAGTTGTTCGCGCAGATCTTCAACTAAGGCTTTTTCCAAAACTCCGGCGTGAAGTGCGGCTTCATAAGCCGAATCAGCAAAAATATCCCATGCGCCAAACACGATGTCGTCCAAACCGGCGAGCGGCACGAAATCTTTGATGAGCGGAACGCGATTTTCCGTCCGTTTGCCCAAACGAATTGTTCCCATCTGTGTTAAAGAGCCGATTGGTTTTGACTTTCCTTTGCGAATTGCCTCTATGCCAGCGACAAATGTCGTGCTGACCGCGCCGAGTCCGACCAGCAGTATTCCGAGTTTGCCGCTTGCCGGTGCAATTTCCACTCCTTTTTCAACCATTGATAATTGTCCTCCGATAAGTGCAAAAGTATAAAAGATTAACCAAATTGTAACAAGATGCGTTTGCGGATAACGTGATTTATCTGAAAATAAAGACTTTCTCTTTGCACTCTGTGCGGTCAAAAAAAACCATTAACCGCTTTATGAGAAAATCTGCGTATATTCCTTTTGCGCGAGGGAAATTATTTGACTTTCTTTATCAATAACAATCGCCCGACTGCTCGTTGTGCCTTGGTCAAGTGCAAGAATGTTTGTCATTTTAGATTTGAAATTTGTTTTTTGTCAGATTTTATTCCGTATTGATGATTTTGACAAAATTATTTTTGAGATATTCTTCGATTTCATTTCGCATCCGCCGAAATGCCGCAAGCCGCGTTTCCTCGTTGCCTTCAACTTCCGCCGGGTCTGCAAAAGAACGATGAATAAGTTTCGTTTTGGCGGGAAAATACGGGCAATTTTCTTTGGCGTTATCGCATACCGTTAAAATATAGTCAATTTCTTTATTGACAAATTCATCAACCGATTTTGAACAATTATTTGAAATATCAACCCTAATTTCCCGCAAAACTTTTATCGCTTCGGGACGGACAATCGAAGGTTTTGTTCCCGCGCTAAAAATCTCATATTTGTTTTGGCAGATGTGTTTTAACAGACCTTCAGCCATTTGGCTGCGCGCCGAATTTCCCGTGCAGAGAATTAAGATTTTTTTCTTTTCAGACATTTTCTTTTTCTTCCATTTCTTCCTTCAAAAGCCAGTTGAAAACAAAAGTTGCTACAAACGCGCCTAAAATCTGCGCGAGTAAAAACATCGGAACATTATTTGGTTTTATTCCCGCAAATGTGTCGGAAACGGAACGCGCCAAAGTTACCGCCGGATTTGCAAAAGATGTCGAAGCCGTGAACCAATAAGCTGCCGTAATATATGTCGCAACCATCAAAAAAACAAGATTCGGACGAAACTTTACGCCTGTTTGAATTACCATAATCAGTCCGAATGTGGCGACAAACTCACTTAAAAACTGCGAATTTCCGACTCTTACTTTGGTTGAGGCAAAATAGATTGGCAAATCGAACATCAAATTTGCAATTCCGACACCGAAAAATGCGCCCGCAATTTGCCCGAAAACATAAAACGCACTTTCGCGCCAACTCAGATTTCCGCGAAATGCTTCGGTTAAAGTTACAGCCGGATTGAAATGTGCGCCCGAAATATTGCCAAAACTCAGAATCAAAAAGGCTAAACCCGCGCCTGTCGCAACTGTATTGGCAAGCAAAGCAATGGCGACATTTCCGCCCGAAAGATTTTCGCCCATTATACCCGAACCAACGACAACAGCTAGTAAAAACGCCGTTCCGATAAATTCTGCCGTTAATTTTCGAGTTAAATTCATTTGCTTACTATTTTCATTTAATATCGGTTTAATAGTTGATGGCGAACGAATAAAGATGACAAATGCCAAAGCCGGTTCACTGTTTTCGAGTTCGGCAATCGCTTTTCGAGCGCGTATCATGTCGGATTACCGAACTTGCTGTAAAAATATCCTTCATTCAGATAATTGTGAATTGCCGCATCGTTCTCGGCATTGGGAAAAGAGAAGACCGACACATTATAAATCGGTACGAAAATCGCGCCGTGATTTTTCGTCAAATCTTCTCCCGCGTGAACTGCTAAAGTGCCAAATGATTTATCACTTATAATATTTAAGCAAAGATTATTTTACGCAACATTTATGAAATAGTATTTTTCTTAGGCTGCAGTTTAATTTTTGCCACCACTTGCAGCACTTTACTAAGACTCCTCGAAGATTTATTTTCGCCTGTAGATTTATAGATTGATTTTGAATTATCCACGATTTCAACTCTTTCATTTTCCACCTCTTACGACTTTTGATTTATTTAATTACCATTTAACAACAAGCAATTCCTGCTTTTCCTGACGTTGCAGAACCAGCTTCGACAGGTTGATTTGCTTTTACCGATTCTTTATCCGGCGCAGCAAAATTTTCGGTTACGCAACACGCCGAGGCAGAGCTATCTTTATCTTCTGTATTCTCCAAAACCACGAAAACTTCCCAGCGATTCCCATCCGGGTCGGAAATCCAAGTTTTGTCTTGCAGAGCGTAACAGCAATCGGTTTGCATTTCATCGAAAGTAACTAAATCATTAGCAATCCAACGTTCGCGCATTGACAAAACATCGTCGGTTAATCCAACCTGTAGACCGAGATGCGAAAGCGAACCGCCTCTTTCAAAATCAGCCTGATTCATCGTTAGGTTAAGCGGCGGATTGGCAATATCAAACTTAGCATAACCATTTTTGACTTTGAAAGGTTTGACACCAAACATTTTTTGATAAAATTCAATACTTTTTTCGACATTAGCAACATTTAACGAGATATGTGTTTTCATTTTAGTTCTCCAAAAATTAAATTCATATATGTTCAAACATATATGTTAGGATGAATATATTCCTGTTATTTCGTTTTGTCAAGACAAAATTTCAATTTTGTGATACTTTTTTTATATGAGTAACGAAAATATCTTATCTGAAATGGAAAGTTTGTTTCTGGCATTAGCAGATAAAACGCGCTTAAAATTGCTGAATCTTATGCGTGAGGAAGAAATCTGCGTTTGTTTTTTTACGGAAGTTTTAGGCGAAAGCCAGCCAAAAATATCGCGTCATCTGGCATATCTGCGAAATGCGGGAATTGTTTCTGCAAGACGTGAAGGCAAATGGATGCATTACAGTATCGAAGTTCCCGCGAATTTTTATACCGCGAAAATTTTGCAGGATGCGCTTGAATGGCTGAAATCACAGGAAAACATGCGGGAAGATTACAAAAAATTGAAAGAAGTTTGTTGTGCGACAGAAGTTCCGATTACAATTGCCCGCGCTCCAAAGCCCGAAACATTCACTGAAGCGAATGTGAATTTTGAACAAAAGGAAGAATTAGAAACATTTTTATTGTAATTTTTCGTTTTGTTCCTTCGGATAAGGACAATGACGGCAACCGTTTTTGCAACAGTAACCACGTTTTTTGAGAAAATCTGCGCCTTCAACAAATTTTGGTTTGTCGGTTTCCTTAATTTCTTGTAGATTTTTCATACAGAGCCAAAAATTCTTTGTTGCCTTCCGCGCCCAGAATTGGTGAATCAATCACATCCAAAACTTGCAAACCGACAACTTCCGCCGCTTGACTTATTTCTTCAATAACTCTTTTGTGTTTTTCCTCATCATAAACAACTCCGCCTTTGCTGACTTCACCTTTTCTAACTTCAAACTGAGGTTTTATCAGCGTAATAATTTTTCCGTCATCTTTTAAAAGTAAAATAAGCGCAGGTAAAATTTTAGTCACAGAAATAAAGGAAACATCTATGACAATTAAATCAAACTTTTCGTTAAAATCTTCAGGTTTTAAATATCTGGCATTAACATTTTCACGGACTTCAACACGCGCATTATTTCTAAGTTTCCAAACAAGTTGATTTGTCCCGACATCAATCGCATAAACCTTTTTTGCGCCGTTTTGCAATAGACAATCAGTGAAGCCGCCGGTTGAAGCACCAATATCAAGACAAACAAATTCGCTTGGGCGAATATGAAATGCTTTCAATGCTTTTTCAAGTTTTAACCCGCCGCGTCCGACATATTTATTTTGTGCAGAGTCATTTTTTATTCTGATTTTTGCCGTTAGTGAGAAAATTTCCGAAGGTTTTTCAATTCGCTGTTCATTAACAAGCACAACGCCGGACATAACAAGTGCCTGCGCTTTTGTTACCGATTCGGTAATTCCCTTTTCAAACAAAATTTTGTCAATGCGTTCTTTTTTCATTGCTCAATGTTGTCAGCCCAAAACTCCCTTAACTCAAAATTTTCCGCCGCGAAACTGATTTGAATCGGTCGGCAGCAAACTTCGCAGTCTTCGATGTAATTTTGTTCGTCTGCTGATAAATCCAAGACCATCGAAATTTCCTGCCAACAATATGGACAAGTAAAAAAATGTTCGATTTCCATTAAGTTTTTCTAATTCTGTGCGCCATTTATATTTCAAAATTTAAGTGCTATCCTATTTTTTAAAACCGGATAAATTGAATTTAACAAAATGAACGCTGAATTAAAACTGTCGAAGTTCGCCAAATACGCTTGGGTTGTGTTGGCTTTTAATATCCTTGTGATAATTTGGGGCGTTTTCCTGCGTGCCTCGAAATCGGGCGACGGCTGCGGGCAGCATTGGCTGACGTGCAACGGCGAAGTCATTCCGTCTGCGCCGCAACTGAAAACCGTGATTGAATTTTCGCATCGCTTAACCAGCGGTTTGGCTTTTGTGATGGTTTTGATTTTGCTGATTTGGGCATTTCAAACATTTGCAAAAGGTAATGCGGTCAGAAAAACCGCGTTGATTTCGTTTATTTTTATCATCACCGAAGCAGTTGTCGGCGCGGGTTTGGTTTTAACGGGCAATACGGCGGAAACTTTGACGGCGGCGCGTCCGTTTTGGATGATTGGACATTTAACGAACACCTTTATTTTATTGGCTTCCTTGTGTTTAACCGCGTGGTTTGCAAGCGGCGGCAAGACTTTTAATTTTAAGTCTCAACCGAAAGTATTATTATTGCTCGGCTTGGCAATTTTAGGCGTATTTTTTGTCGGAATGAGTGGTTCGGTGGCGGCTTTGAGCAGTATGCTTTTTCCGTCGGCGACGCTTTCCGAAGGCTTTGCAAAAGATTTTTCTGAAACTTCCCATATTCTTCTTCGTCTGCGCGTTAGTCATCCAATTTTGTCAGTTTCGGTTGGAGTTTTTCTGATATTTTTAGCCGGTTGGTTAAAGTCGAAAGCAAAAGAAATTTTTTGGGTAAATCGCTGGGCAAATGTTTTGACAATCTTGGTTTTGATTCAATTTGCGTCGGGCGCGTTGACGCTTTTAACACTTTCGCCAATTGTTATGCAAATTATTCATCTTTTTTTGGCGGATGCGGTTTGGATTGCATTTGTATTAATGTCGGCAAGCGTTTTGGCGGAAGATAAAATTTTTGCGAAAAATAATTTGCGATAAACTCAAAAAGCATATCTAAGGAAAGTTTAAATTAAAAAATTTTCAATAAAAAAGCAGACATGCTGTTTCGCATCCGCTTTTTCCAAACGATAAAATTAAAGTTTATTTATTGGCTTTACAACAGAATTTGAATTTACATTTATAGCCGACTGATTTGCATTTACATCCACGATGTTGGCAACCGGTTCAGATTTACTACAAAACATAAAACCCAGAGCTAACAACAAAGCGAGAATAATTAGCGGCAAAATCCACCTCAAAGCTGAATTATTTTCGCTTCCGGCAACCGCGCCAAAATTTGCCTCAACCACTCTGTTTTCTTCGTTAATTATTCTGGCGGCAGCAGTTCCCACGCGGTCAAAAGGTTCGCCCGGCGGTATGTCGCTGATTGTTCTTCCGATTCTCGAAAGCAAATCGCTTTCTGCGAGCGGAACGCCTTCCGGCGTTAATTGGTCAACAATCTGCGGAATCATAAAAGCGGAAACGGAAGTTGTCGTTTGGTAATCAAGTCCGACATTTCGGGAAATATCATTGAGCGTATTTTCTCCCAGAACTGATTCAAGCTGTTCATTAGAAATCGGCGTGTTCGCGCCCGAATTCACCCAAGAAGAAGCCGTATTGCCCAAGCCTGCGTCGTTAAATCTTTGCAAAAATCCGGCAAAACCGCCGTTGGCTTTATCAGTTATCAAAGCTGACAAAGCCGAAAATAACATTTCCGCCTCGTCGCCTAAATTAAATTTCTCCTTTGCTTGATTAATAATTTCATTAAATGATGGCATCTTTTTATTTTCTCCTTTTGGTTACAATCAAAAACCGACTAAATTTATCATAAACAGTTCAAAGTTGTTATTACAAAAAATCATTTTTCGCTTTCCCGCCATTGTTTCCCAAGTGCAGTCGTTTGGTCAAGTTTTTTTTGCAGCTCTTGGCGTTTATTTTCGACTTCCTCATCGTCCGCGTTTTTCGCCACATAAATCGGTTCGGCGATAAAAACTTTTGCCCGCGTAAAAGGCTTCGGAATT
>JACCYR010000361.1 GCA_013696385.1 Acidobacteriota bacterium | reverse complement strand
CTCAAGAAGATCTTTATAAAATCGGCACGGTTGCCGTTATCATGCGGATGCTGAAACTGCCGGACGGGCGCATTCGGATTTTGATTCAAGGGCTTTCGCGCGCGCAAGTTGATTCCGTAACCGTCGGCAGCGATTACGCCAAAGCGCGGATTACGCCAATTCCCGAGCCTGCAGCTTTAGAGAATTCTCTGGAAATCGAAGCGCTCGTCCGCAACGTGCGCGGCTCGATGGAACGCGCCGCGAATCTTGGCAAAAATATCTCACCCGAAGTTTTGGCGATTATTGCAAACTTGGACGACGCGGGAAGATTAGCCGATTTGTCCGCGTCGAATCTCGAACTGAAGGTTGAAGACGCGCAGAGCGTTCTGGATATTTTCGACCCGGTAAAACGCCTGCGGCGCGTCAATGATTTGTTAAGCAAGGAAATTGACGTTCTCACGGTTCAGCAGGAAATAAACACGCAAGCTCGTGGTGAAATCGATCGCTCGCAGCGCGAATACTTTTTGCGCCAGCAGCTTAAAGCTATTCAATCTGAACTTGGCGAAGGCAACGAACTTTTTGAAGAAATCGAACAATACCGCGACAAGATTCTCAAAGTAAAAATGCCGCAGCACGCCGAGGAAGAAGCACTGCGCCAGCTTAAAAAACTTGAAAGGATGCACCCTGACACCGCCGAAACCGCAACTTTAAGGAATTGGCTCGACATTATGACCGAACTTCCTTGGTCAAATGCTTCAAAAGATAATCTGAATCTGAAAAAAGCCGAGCGAATTCTCGATGAAGACCATTACGGGCTTGAGCGCGTTAAGGAAAGAATGGTTGAAGCATTGGCGGTTCGCAAATTAAAGAAAAAACCAAAAGGCTCGATTCTTTGTTTAGTTGGACCGCCGGGCGTGGGTAAAACCTCGCTCGGACGCTCGGTTGCCCGCGCTTTGAATCGTAAATTTATGCGGCTTTCTTTAGGCGGACTGCATGACGAAGCCGAAATTCGCGGACATCGGAGAACATATGTCGGCGCGATGCCGGGCAGAATTCTTCAGGCAATTCAGCAAGCGGGAACAAATAATCCGCTGATTATGCTCGACGAAATTGATAAAGTCGGCGCGGATTTTCGCGGCGATCCGAGTTCCGCACTTTTAGAAGTTCTCGACCCGGAACAAAACAGCAGTTTCCGCGACAATTATCTGGGCGTTACATTCGATTTGTCGAATGTCATGTTTATGACGACGGCGAATGTTTTGGATACGATTCAGCCCGCGCTGCGCGACCGGATGGAGATTATTTTTCTGTCGGGCTACACGGAAGAAGAAAAATTAGAAATTGCCAAACGCCATCTGTTGCCGAAACAAATCGAAGAAAACGGACTCGAAAAAGGCGACATAAAATTTGACCGCAAGGCGTTGATGCAGATTATCAGCCAATACACGCAGGAAGCCGGACTGCGGCATCTCGAACGGGAAATTGGCAAAGTCTGCCGCAAAGTTGCGCGGCAGAAAGCGGAACTCGAAGAGAAATTTAAACCAATAAGAATTACTCCGCAAAATGTCAAAGATTTCTTGCGTGCGCCGAGAATTTTCCCTGAAGAAGCGTTGAAAAAAGATGAAATCGGTATTGCCACAGGTTTGGCGTGGACGGCGGTTGGCGGCGATATTTTGTTTATTGAAGCGATAAAAACACGCGGCAAAGGCAAATTAACGCTGACCGGACAACTCGGCGAAGTGATGCAGGAATCGGCGCAAGCGGCGTTTTCTTTCGCCAAAGCGCGAGCCGATGAACTTGACATCAACGAAGACGATTTTGAAAAATACGATATTCACGTTCACTTGCCGGAAGGCGCGATTCCAAAGGATGGTCCGAGTGCGGGAATTACGCTTGCCACGGCGATTGTTTCCGTTTTGTCGCAACGCCCGATTAAAAAAGATATTGCAATGACAGGTGAAATTACTTTAAGAGGCAACGTCTTGCCGGTTGGCGGAGTCAAAGAAAAACTTCTGGCGGCAAGACGAGCGCATATTAAGACGGTAATTCTGCCTGCGCCGAATAAACGTGATTTGGAAGATTTACCACGCGAAGTTTTGCACGATTTGACATTTATATTTGTCGAGAACGTGCGCGAGGTTTTCCGCGAAGCACTGCGGGAGAGAAAACTGCCGGTTGAAAAAGCAAAAGCTCGCGCCGCAAAACCGAGCGATAACCAAATCTGATAGAACTCGTAAGTTTTCTCAATGATTTAGATAAACACTCAGTTTTATTTGTATAAACGCACTTTGACACTACTGTTTTCGTGTGATATTTTGGAAAAGTTTTCTGTCTTGAGAAATAAATCTAACGACAAATAAAGAAACTTTTTCGAGCAATTAGCGTTAGATATTCTAATGCTTATAACATTTAGGTCGTTTTAGCGATTCGCCCTAACCCCAAAATAAATTATGAGGAGTATAGACGAACTGATGAAAACACACCTTATTAAGGTTTTCAGTTTAACCGCAATTTTAATTTTTATATCAACTTCTTTCACTTTCGGACAAATTACAAGTTCGAGTTCAAGCGGAAGGAATAACGCTCGAACACCGGAAGTTGAGCAAAGCCAGGCGCAGGTTAATTTAGTAACCGATAAATCCGGCGCACTTTTTAAAGAAGGATTGTCCGCGTTAAAAGACAATCTTCGTTTGCAGGCAGGCGAAAAATTTGACAAATCGGTCGAAGTTTTTTTGTATTCGACGCTTAACGTGCAGAGAAATCAAAAGTTGAGCGATTGTTACAATCAATTGATTGAAACGGTCTACCGCATCGAATTTCCCTCTACTCAACAACCAAACATCCGCAGCCTTTCGGCAACCTGCGGCTGGAACATTGACAATAAAACGGCAGATGAAATTGCTAAAATTGTCCAAACTGCGCCAGTTGCTGCGGATGTAGCCAGCAATAGTGCTTTGATTACTTCGGTTGTGGGCGGATTTAACGAACAAAAATTTGAAGCCTCGCCGCTTGACGAATTGGCAAAACTCGAACTGACACCGGACGAAAAGCAAATCGAAAACAATCCGGTCGCCCAGCAGCAATATCAATACATTCAATACGCCGTATCGAATAAATCACTCGGATTCAGTTTCCAAGTTCATCCGATGATTCAACAATTTGTTAATTATTACCAAGGACGCGGACGCGCCACAATGTCAACCGGGCTTTATCGTTCGGGAATGTTTATGCGAATGGCTCGCCGTGTTTTCCGCGAAGAAGGCGTGCCGGAAAACGTCGCGTGGCTCGGACAA
>JACCYR010000338.1 GCA_013696385.1 Acidobacteriota bacterium | reverse complement strand
AGTTTGCCCGGATGATTTTGAATTTTGACGCGCAAAGTTACGCTGTAACTCGCGTTTGGTGTTAATCTGTTTGCCACAATAATTACCTTTGATAAATGAATTTAGCCACAGAAAATACAGAGTAGCTTTTTAATCAAAAGGACGCAAAATACCGCGCAGAATGCCCTGCACAGAAACTTTGTCGGCGGAAAGCACAATCGAATCGTAATTCGGATTCGCCGGACGAAGTTCGACATTTGCGCCCTGCCGAAAAAACTTTTTCAAAACTGCTCGTTTATTCTGCGTTAAAGCGACAACAATCTCGCCGTCGCGCGCAAATGATTTTTCTTGAATCAATGCGACATCGCCTTCGCAGATATGTTCTTCAAGCATTGCGTTATTCGGCACACGAAAAGCCCGCAAATTCTCAGGCATTTGATAACCGAGCAAAAATTTTGGCACAAAAAGCGGCTCGTTTTCCCAATCTTCAATAAACGATTCTTTTTGCGGCACAGCAAGCCATTCAATTTTGCAGACAAAATCGGCAATTGAATCCTTTGAACGCAATTCTAATTTGAAACTGCCGTTTTCGCGTTTTCGAGTGATTAAACCTTGAGTTTCGAGTGCTTCGATGTGTTTGGCAATTCCGCTTTTTGAAGAAACGCCCAATTGCCACGCAATCTGCTGATACGAAGGCTCGTATCCGTGCTTTTCCAAAAAGTGCGTGATAAATTCCAAAACTTCCTTTTGTCTTCTCGTGCGCGGCTGCATTGTTTGATTGTATGGAAATAAATTCTAGATTCCAAATTGAATTGAACTCTACATTACAAACTGTATTGTGAAATACTGAATTTGGAATTTGGAATTTGGAATCTGTTATAATACAAATTACATCTTTAGGAGGTTTTTAGTTTTATCAGTAATATTTACGGCTTTACGCAGGGCTTAAAACATAATCAGTTAAAACGTATTGAGCGTCTTTCGACGCGGCGTATTACTCCTGAACAGATTATTTCGCCCGAACTGGCGCGGCAATTATCTGAAATCTCTTATGAAACGGGCAGACAAATCGGCGTTCTCATCAATCGCAAAGGACAAGTTGAATATGTCATGGTCGGCACGGCAAAACGGATCGAAATGCCGGATTTTGGACGCGCTCGCGTGGCAGTTGACCGTTTTCGCGGGCTTCGGTGTGTTCACACGCATTTATTAAACGAAAAATTGACGCAGGACGATTTGACTGACCTCGCGCTTCTTCGGTTGGATTTGATGTCGGCGATTCAGGTTGACGAAAAAACGGGTTTGCCCAACTCGGTTTATTCGGCGCATCTTTTGCCGACAACTGCCGAAAAGCTCGAAACTGAATCTGAAACTTTGCCTTATGAGTTTTTAGAGCCGAACATTCCGTCGCAACTCGACACGAATTTTATCGCGCTGATAAATTCGCTTGAAAACGAGATGGCGCGAAACCGCTTGACGGCGCGAAACCGGCAGACAAACCGCGACCGCGTAATTTTAGTCGGCGCAACGACAGGTTATTTGTCGGACGCGGAAGAATCTATGGCAGAACTCGAAGAACTTGCGCTCTCGGCAGAAACGGTTGTTCTGGATAAAATTATTCAGCGGCGTGGTAAGATTGACCCGAAAACTGTTCTTGGACGCGGAAAGCTGGAAGATTTGCTGATTCGAGCGATGCGGCTCGGCGCGGATCTGATTGTTTTTGATGCGGAACTAACACCTGCACAAGCGCGTTCGCTCTCGGAAGCGACTGATTTAAAAGTGATTGACCGTCCGCAACTGATTCTCGACATTTTCGCTCAACGCGCTCAATCACGCGAGGGAAAATTACAAGTCGAACTCGCGCAATTAAAATATCTTTTGCCCCGTTTAGCGCAAGGGCAAAATTCGGCACTTTCGCGGCTGGCTGGCGGAATCGGCGGGCGCGGACCCGGGGAGACGAAACTCGAAACCGACCGTCGGCGGGCGCGTGATAAAATCTCACAACTTGAAAAACAAGTAGATAATTTAAGCCGTCAACGACAGGAACGCCGCAAAAGCCGGCTTAATCGCAATATCCCGATAATTTCGCTGGTCGGTTACACCAACGCGGGAAAATCAACCTTGCTCAATACTTTGACCGACAGCCGCGTTTATGCGGAAAAGAAGATGTTTGCAACGCTCGACCCGACATCGCGCCGTCTGCGTCTGCCGATTGAGCAGGAAATAATTATCAACGACACGGTTGGATTTATCCGTGATTTGCCCGAAACTCTGGTTGCGGCATTTCGCGCAACTCTGGAAGAAATCAGCGACAGCGATTTGCTCATTCACGTGGTTGATGCGGCAAATCCGCAAGTCTTACAGCAAATTGACTCAGTTGATAAAATTCTGCATCAACTCGAATTAAATAACATCCCGCGTCTAATTGTTTTGAATAAAGCAGATTTGCTCGACGAAGCTTCCCAACAGGCTTTGGAACGCAATCTTTTATTTGACAAAGACCTTCAAAGTGTGGCAGTTTCAGCTATCTACCCGAAAAGTTTATCGCCGCTGCTGGAGAAAATCGGCGAGTTTTTAATTAAAGATTTGAACGTTTTTGCGGTTAATGCTATTTGATACTAAATATTTAATTGTTTCGATGGCAGATTTACGGCTGTAAAATAAAGCAATCCAAAATCACAAATCTAAAATCTAAAATCAAAATGAGTAAGCGCATACAGGATTTAACAACGCCATTTACAAAGTTGCGCAAAACAGTAACAAACTACGTTTCGCGTCCGTTTGAAAAACTGTCCGAAGGTCAAAAATTCTGGCTTGGTTTTGCGCTTCTCTGTCTTTTGACCACGTTTTTAATCAGCAATCCGTTTTGGCGTTCAACCGCCGAGCAATATAAAGAAGGCGATGTTGCCCGCGAAAGCATTATTTCGCCCGCCGATATTACCGTAACTGACGCCGAAGCAACCGAAAAAATCAGACAAGACGCGCTTGAGAGCGTGCTGCCGATTTTCACTTTTGAATCAAACCGCGCTAACGAAGCCGTCCAGAGTTTTCGCTCGGCTTGGGAAAATCTGGCGCGGAAAACCGAAAATGCCAACGCGAATGTCAAAGCAAACGCTAACACAAAATCCGATGTGCAGTGGACGGGCGCGGGCGGCGAGGAAATTGGGCGTGTGTTTGCCGCCCGCCGTTTCAGCACTAATGAACTTGACGCGATAACCAGAGTTTTGCGCGAAAACGCCGAAGGCATGATTTACGGCGACCAAGACCGACAGTATTTTCGAGATGAAATCACGCTCAATGACCGCCTGAAGCCGAACCAACAATCGGTTGTAAAATTTCCCGAAAGCAGTATGATGGCTCTTTCCATCGCACGAAATAATTTGAAAGCTGGATTAAAGCAAATTCGCAGTTTATCCGAAAGCGAGGTCGAGGCTTTTAATTCCGCGCTTGCTCCGCTTGTTCAGCCAAGCGTTGTGTATGACAGCGTGGCGACCAATAATGCGAGAGAGGCGGTTGCAAAAAGCGTTGAGCCGGTTACGGTTTCGCTTAAACGCTCGCAAAAAATTGTCGGCGAAGGCGATATGATAACCGATAAAACGATGTCGCAAATCGCCGCCATTCGTAATTATAGTAATTCGAGCCGGCAAATAAATCGTTTCTTTGGCTTACTGGCTTTGATTTCAACGCTCTTTTGGGTGGCGTGGAAATTTATTCAACATCGCGGAATGGTTTCGCGCATCGTTTTATCGGAAGAAAAAACCTTCGCGCTTTTCGGTTTTATCGTATTGGCGCAGACGGCTTTGATGGCGGTATTTTTCCGCCTTGCCGAATTTACCGCCGCGCAAAATGTCAAAGCACCACTCAATGACCCGACGCTGTGGGCTTTTGCCATTCCGTTTGCCTTCGGCAGTCTTTTGATGACACTTCTTGCCGACCGGCGGACGGCACTTTTTACCGGACTTTTCCTTGCGCTTCTGGCAGGTTTGCTTGCGCCGAAAGGTTTGGAATTTGCCATTTATACGGTAATTGTTTCGGCAGTGGCGGTTTATGGAATCGGACGTTATCGCTCGCGGCAATCGGTAACGATTGCGGGAATTTTGGTTGGTTTGGCAAGCGCGGCAACGGCGGTTGCTTTGATTGGATATGCCCAACAGCCGTTTATCTTAAATACAATAATGCTGGCGGTTGGTTGCGGATTGGCAAGCGGTCTTGTAACAGCAGCAGTTACAGCAGTATTTTTGCCGCTGTGTGAAACATTTTTCGGCATTTTAACAGATGTAAAACTGCTTGAACTTTCAAACGCTGATTTGCCCGCGCTCGGACAACTTGCGCTCCGTGCGCCCGGCACAAATCAGCATTCTCACGCCGTCGGGCAACTTGCCGAAGAAGCCTGCCGCATCGTCGGCGCAAACGGTTTGCTCGCCCGCATCGGCGCACTTTATCACGACATCGGCAAAACCGCCGCGCCCGAACATTTTGTCGAAAACCAACTCGGCAAAAATCCGCACGACCGTCTAAAACCCACGCAAAGCGCGAAAATCATCATCAGCCACGTTACTTACGGCACAAAATTAGCAAAAGAAATGGGCTTGCCCGCGAGAATCGTTGATTTTATTCCGCAGCATCACGGCACGCGCACGCTTCATTATTTTCTCAAAAAAGCGCAAGCCGAAGCCCGCAGCGACGAAGAAATTTCCGAAAACGATTTTCGTTATCCGGGTCCGAAACCGCAGTTTAAGGAAGCGGCGATTATGATGATTGCCGACAGTTGCGAAGCGGCAGCGCGTTCTTTGAGCGAGCCAACACCGGAAAACATTCGCTTTATCGTAACAAAAATTATTGACGCGATTCTGGCGGACGACCAGTTGGACGAATGTGATTTGACCTTGCGCGAAATGACACAGATTCGAGAATCAATGATTAAATCTTTGGTGGCAATTTATCATTCACGGGTAGATTATCCGGGCTACACGCCGCCGACCTCACTGCCGAAAATTACCGTCGAAGAAGATTTGCCAAAGCGCGGTATTCGTTACTCAAATCCCGCCGATATTCCCATCAGCAAAGGCGGCGAGGTCGAGGACGAAGCAGTTGACCACCCACAACAGCCGAATAAAGCCGAGGCAAAAACGGTGAAATAGGTAGAAATAGGTTTTAATAGCGTTGAAAATCATACTCGTTATCTGGGAGCTTGATTTTCGGGGAAAGCGTTTTCGTCAATTTGGACATCCGCCAACAATTTTTCTTTATAAATTTTAGGCAAGGAACGAACCTTTTTTTTCGCGTCCGTTACCAGATGCAAGGTTTCACCGACGGCGAGCAAAGTCTGGTCAGATGGGCGATAAATTTCGTAAATAAATTGAACGGCACGGCTTTTAACTTCGGCAACTCTGGTGCGGATTGTTATAACATCTTCGTAAAAAGCAGGCGATTTGTAACGGCAATAGCTTTCCGCAACAACCATCAGCGCGTCGTCCTTTTCTTCCATCTCAAGATAAGAAAAACCACGCGCCCGGCAAAAATCGCTTCTGCCGAGTTCAAACCAGACCAGATAATTAGCGTGATGGACAATCCCCATTTTATCGGTTTCGGCATAGCGGACGCGGACTTCTGTTTCGTGCCATTCGGTCATAAAATTTTGGCTGGGAGACAGGGACTCGAACCCCGATAGGCAGATCCAGATTCTGCAGTCCTACCATTAGACGATCTCCCATTAAGTTCAAAATCTAATTTATGGATAGAAAGCACACTTGTCAAATGATTTATCATTAATCAAATTTGCTTGAACAGGAAATGACAGGCAAAATAAGAGTTTATGTCGGCAGACGGAAAAGACATTGTAAATAACCGCCACGCTTTTTTTGAATATCACATTCTTGACAAATATGAAGCGGGAATTGCTTTGCTGGGAACTGAAGTCAAAAGCGTGATGATCGGACGGATTCAACTCAAGGAGTCATACGTTGCGGTCAAAGAAGGCGAAGTCTGGTTGTTTAACGCGCATATTTCGCCGTATTCGCACGGCAACAAGCAAAATCACGAGCCTTTACGGTCAAGAAAATTACTGCTTCATCGCAAGGAAATAGAAAAAATTGAAAAAGAAACTACGCAAAAGGGAATGACTCTGGTCGTAACGCGGGTTTATTGGAAAAGCAGACGGATAAAGTTTGAAATCGGCGTGGCAAAGGGCAAAAAACTTTACGACAAGCGCGAAACCATTAAAGAACGCACTGTCGAAAGAGAAACCCGCGCCCAGATGAAAGAAAGATAAATTGATAAATAATTTCAGTTAAGTTATAGTCAAATAAATTTTTGTGCGAAACAAAAATTAATAAAAAAAGAGGTAAAGAATGAAATCTCAGGCAATTACGGATAATTTTGAGGAAGCAAATGTTGATGCTTTAGCGGTTGCGGTGTTCAAGGACGAAAAAGCGACGAGCGGAGTTTTGAAGGATTTGGACAAATTGACGGGCGGACTTATTGCTTCGGTTATCAAAACTGAAGAGTTTAAGGGCGAAATGAGCGAAACGGCATATTTGCTGTTTGAGTCGAAGGGAAAAGTGAAGGCGAGTCGGCTTTTACTGGTCGGCGTTGGCGAGCGTGGCGATTACAAAGCCTCGGATGTTGCAGCACTTTCCGGCACGGCAACACGCGCTTTGCGAAAGCGTAACATCAAAGGTTTTGCGTTGTTGTCGCGTTCGGACGGCGACGCGATGGAAGTTGCCAGCAACGCGATGCAAGGCGTTGTTACCAGCCAGTTTGAACTCGATAAATACAAAACTAAAGACAGAAACGACAAAAGCGTTGATAATTTTGTTTTGTGTGTCGAAGGCGCGAAAGAAAAAGATTTAAAGAATGGATTGGAACGCGGCAAAATCATTGGCGATTCGATGAATTTTACACGCGATTTGGCAAACGAACCGCCGAATATTTTAACGCCGACGGAAATGGCGAACCGCGCAAACAAGATGGCGAAGGAAGTCGGTTTGAAGTGTGAAATACTTGATGAAGCTAAGATGGAAAAACTCGGAATGGGTTCGCTGATGAGCGTTTCCTTAGGTTCGGAACAACCTGCCAAAATGATTGTTTTGAAATACGAGCCGAAAAAATCAACCGGCAAAAAAGGCGAATTGCTGGCGTTGGTTGGCAAAGGCATCACGTTTGATACGGGCGGAATTTCCATCAAACCATCAGAACATATGGACGCGATGAAATACGATATGTCGGGCGGCGCAACCGTTTTGGGAACAATGCGGGCAATCGCCATGCTGAAACCGACCGTGCCGGTTTTGGGCGTTGTCGCGGCGGTGGAAAATATGCCGGACGGCAAAGCCTCGCGCCCGTCGGATGTCGTAACGGCGATGAACGGGAAAACGGTTGAGATTTTAAATACTGATGCCGAAGGTCGGCTGGTTTTGGCTGATGCAGTAGCTTATGCCGAAAAACAAGGTGCGACGCGCATTGTTGATATGGCGACTTTGACGGGCGCGGTTATTATTGCGCTCGGCGATTTAAACACCGGAATTATGGGCAACGACCAAGACCTGGTTGAGGAGATTATCGCTTGCGGCAAAGACGCGGGCGAAGATTTTTGGCAGCTTCCCGTCGGCAAAGATTACAGCAAAGGAATTAAATCCGACATCGCCGACATCAAAAACATCGGACCTTCGCGTAAAGCGGGAACAATTATGGGCGCGGTTTTTATTCAGGAATTTGTTGATAAAGCAAAATGGGCGCATCTTGATATTGCAGGAACAGCGTGGGCGGATGATGCAAAACCGCATCGCTCGAAAGGTCCGACAGCGGTTGCCGTGCGGACTTTGCTCAAGTTAGTTGACAAAGCGCAGTAGAAAAAAATGTAAAAATAAGTTATATTCGGCTGGTAAATTCTGTTTATCAGCCAATTTTTTTGCAAAACTATTAACCAAATCAAGTCAATATGTGTCTAGTGCTGTGTAATCTAAATTTTTAAAGTTTTGAGTTTCAACTAAAGGTTGGCTGATTGCTTAGCTAAAAGCCAGCCTTTAGTTGAAACTCAAAACTCAGGAACTCAAAACTTTAAAAATTTAGACTACAAAACGTTAGTCTGAGAAAATCCTCTAACTGTAAATTTATGAGTCGTAATTTTTTCAATTTATGCGCCGTCTTGTTAATTTTATTTATCATTACGGCTTGCTTTTGCCGTTCAGACAGAAATTCGGGGCGCAGTATTAATCCAAAACTGATTGCCTCAAATACAGACAGCGAAGAACAAACCCAAGTTAATGTAATTTCGGAAAGCGATAATGCGAAAAAGAAAAAAGCCGACAGAGGTGATTTTATCGTTCAGCACGACGAAGTGAAAAATCCGCGTTATAAGGAAATTGACCGGCAAATCAAAGAAGAAAAAGAATTGGAAAAAGCGGCGCAAAGGCTTAATCAATCTTTAATTCTGCCGCACGACATTTATATACGGACGAAGGATTGTGGCGAAGCAAACGCCTTTTATGACGACCTAGACTATTCGGTTACGGTTTGTTATGAACTGATAGAACATTTTTACAAATTGTTCAAAAGCAATGGAGATTCCGACCAAAAAGCATACGAAAATATGTTTGATGCGGTGCGTTTTGCGTTTCTTCACGAAATCGGACACGCCTTGATTGATACTTACAATCTGCCGTTGACGGGCAATGAAGAAGATGCGGCTGACCGCTGTTCGACCTATATTAATCTGGAAGAATTGGGCGACGACGGAGTTCGTGCTGTGATTGCCGCCTCTGATGCCTTTAAAATTGAGTCAAGAAAAAATTTGCCGAATGAACGCAATCTGGCAGACGAGCATCTTTTGCAAGAACAGCGTTCTTATAATTCTTTATGTCTGACTTATGGCTCAAACCCGACCAAATTTGCGTATATCGTAAATGACGGTTATCTTCCGCAAGAACGCGCCGCTCGTTGTCAGAGCGAATATGAGCGGACGGCACAAAGTTGGAGTAAATTGCTTGCGCCTTGGCGAAAAAGTTAGAAATTTCAAATAAAAAGGAAAAAATATGAGGAAAATAATTCAAAAAGTTTGTTTGGGTAGAGAATCCAAACTCAATATGCTGTTTGTCTTGGGAGTTTTTATTTTTGTCGGTTTAGGATGTTCCAATTTGCTTCGGAACAAGGAAAGTGTTGATGTAAATATCAAGACTCCGGAACCGGTGCAAACTGCGTCAACTCCAAAAACTACAACTAAAAAAGCAGATGCTTCGAGAGGTGAAATTCCTTCGGATGATGAACTGCAGGAGATGGTGAAAACAACGATTTTAGATTTTAGTGATGCCGTTCAAAGTGCAGATTTTACGGCATTTTACGGAAATATATCAAAACTCTGGCAGCGTCAAACTTCACCCGCAAAATTAGAAGATACTTTTAGAGTTTTCATAGATGGTAAAAATAATTTCTCCGGAATCCGTTCAAAAGAGGCGGAATTTTCATCAAATCCACGAGTTGATGACAGCAAAGGTTTTAAAGAATTAGTGTTGGAAGGCAACTATGATACTTCACCGCTTCCGACTAAATTTACGCTGAGATATATGCCCGAAGGTAAGAATTGGAAGTTGACCGGCATTATTATTGATACTACGCCGTAATTGCGGAAACACGCACGCACGTAAGTGTGTTTGCGCCCTCGACTCGCATGCGGGCTTGCGGCAAAAAGTGAGAAAGTCCTATAACAATCTTTTCAGAGGCAATTAACCGGATTGCCTTTGCTTTTTGTGTGCCGCAAAATTAAACTTCCGGTGTTTTTCTAAATAGGAAATTAATTAAATCTATGAAAATACACGAATATCAAGGAAAAGAACTTTTAGAACAATACGGCGTTCCGGTGCCGAAGAGCATTGTCGCTAAAACGCCGGAAGAAGCCGAACAAGCGGCAAAAGATTTGGGAACTGATTTGACGGTCGTCAAAGCGCAGATTCACGCGGGCGGGCGCGGCAAAGGCGGCGGCGT
>JACCYR010000322.1 GCA_013696385.1 Acidobacteriota bacterium | reverse complement strand
GGGAAACCTTTTACTGTTGCCGAAGACAGTTATTTTGTGATGGGCGATAGCCGCAACCGCAGTCTCGATAGCCGCTATTGGGGAGTTGTCAATCGTAATCTGGTCATCGGACGCGCAATGTTTGTTTATTGGTCGTGCGACCGCGGCGCAAGCAACGGAAGTATGCTCGGCTGTTTGACGAATCCGCGACTTGCCCGTATCGGGAAGATGATTAAGTAATGGAAAATGCAAAATGCAAAATGCAAAATTTATTTTCCATTTTCCATTTTCCATTTTCCACTTTTATGAAGTTTAATGAAGAAGTCGCCGACGCACTCGCATCAAAAAAGCCAATCGTCGCGCTCGAATCAACTGTTATCGCTCACGGTTTGCCTTTTCCGCAGAATTTTGAAACCGCCCAAAATTTAGAAAAGATTGTCCGCGAAAACGGCGCAATTCCTGCTACCATCGCAGTTTTCGACGGTGAATTCTGCGTCGGTTTAAACGAAAATCAAATCAAACGACTTGCTACCGACAAAGACATTCGCAAAATATCGCGGCGCGATTTACCGATTGCCGTCGGCAAAAAATTAAATTGTGCGACGACCGTTGCCGCCACGAGTTTTATTGCACACGCGGCTGGAATAAAAGTTTTTGCAACGGGCGGCATCGGCGGCGTTCATCACGGTTATCCGCAAGACATTTCGGCTGATTTGCCGGAACTGGCAAACACGCCGATTATTGTTGTTTGTTCAGGCGCAAAAATCGTTTTGGATTTGCCCGCGACTAGAGAATGGCTTGAAACGGGCGGCGTTTGCGTTCTCGGTTTCGGTTGCGATGAAATGCCCGCGTTTTATTCACGAAAAAGCGGACTTTTGGTTGATGAACGAGTGGAAACGGCTTCAGAAGTTGCGCGAATTGCACAAGCGCGTGATGAATTAAATCTGCAAAACGCGATTCTTTTAACTGTTCCCGTGCCGGAAAATTTTGAAATCAGTGCGGCAGAATTGGAGGAAATGTTAAACAAATCGCTCGCGCTTGCCGATGAAAAAGAAGTTCGCGGAAAAGAAATCACGCCTTTTCTACTCGCGCAAATGGCTTTGATGAGTGCGGGCAAAACATTGGTGGCAAACATCGCGCTGCTTGAAAATAACGCTAGAATCGCCGCGCAAGTCGCTGTTAATATGAACGAAGTTTTTTTGAAGGGTATTTATACAATTGCATAAAATTCACTCGTCAAAACGCGGAATTCACACCATCGCAATTTTTGAAGCCTTCAAAGGTCTTCTCGGTTTAACTGTCGGCATCGGGCTTTTCTCGCTCCGCCACAAAGATTTACAAGATGCAGCCGAAAATTTGGTCGAAGTTCTGCATTTTCACCCGACCGGTTTATATGCTCAAAAATTTATCGAAAAAGCTGGTCATTTAAACAGTTCAAACCTCAAACTTTTTATCTTTATTGCGGCGATTTATGCGACGATTCGCTTTGTCGAGGCTTACGGCTTGTGGCGATTGCGGGCTTGGGCGCAGTGGTTTGCAATTATTTCCGGCGGGCTTTATATTCCCGTCGAAATTTACGAAATTTTTCAAAAGCCGACATTGACGAGAGTTTTGATTTTGCTCGTCAATATCGGTGTTGTTCTGTATCTGATTTATTTCCGCCGCGAACAACTCCACGATAAAGCGGAGCATTAAGTTTAGCGATTTTCACTGATGATTTATTTACATTTATTCGGAACAATTTCGTGAAAACAAGCGTTTTCTATTTTAGAGCAATTCTTGAATCAGTGTCAGGGAAAAATCAAAGTTCTGAGTTCCAACTAGAAGGTTGGCTCTTGTGTCAGCAGCCAAAGCCAACTAAAGTTGGAACTCAGAACGCTTCCGTAAATAAAATCTTGATTTGCTCCGGAGCAGTTTTCGACTGTTCAGAATTAAAATAATTTTTTTCTTTGCGCTCTTTGTGCCTTCGCGTGAAAATTTCTTATGTCCATCGAAAATTCCATCGAAGAAAAAATCAAACAAGCCATTGCTAACGGCGAATTTGACAATCTCGCCGGCAAAGGCAAGCCGCTGAATTTTGACGCATATTTTAATACGCCCGAAGATTTGCGCGTCGGTTATTCGATTCTAAAAAGCAATAATTTCGTTCCTGAAGAATTAGATAGACTCAAAGAAATCGGCGAATTGAAAGAGAAAATTAAAATCTGCACAGACGAAGACGAAAAACAAAAACTTGCTAAAATTCTAATTCTAATGTTAAGTCTTTGCTAAATTTCTTTGCCTTTCAAAATGCTCAAAAATCAAGTTGGCGGTTTTCGCACCAACAAACGGAAGAAGTTCCTGCTTCGTGGCTTTGGCGATTCGTTCAATCGAGCCGAAGTTTCGCAATAATTTCATCTTGCGCTTTTCGCCAACGCCTTCAATGGCGGTTAATTCCGATGTAAAATCACGCATTTCGCGGCGTTTGCGGTGATATTGAATCGCGGTTTTGTGCGTTTCGTCGCGGATTTGCTGAATAAGGCGAAACGCGGGAACGCCCATTTCAAAATAAATCGGTTTATCTTCGTAGCCAAAGCGCAAAAGATGCGAAATTTCGTTGTGTCGGCGCGGCGGTTTAACGAGTCCGACAATCGGAATCATTTCCAAATCGAGCGACTGCATCGCTCTCGCCGCCGCCGAAATCTGACCTTTGCCGCCGTCAATAAAAATCAGGTTTGGCAGAGGCTTTTCTTCATTGAGCATTCGGCGATAACGACGGAAAACGGCTTCGTGCATTGAAGCGTAATCGTCCGCGCCTTCAACCGTTTTGATAATAAAACGCCGATATTCCGCGCGATTCGGTTTGCCGTTTTCATAGACGACAATGCCCGCGACGTTTTCCGCGCCCGAAATATTCGAGATGTCGAAACTTTCGATGCGTTCGGGAAAATACGGAAGTTCGAGAATCTCTTGAAGGTCGCCCAACAATTTTTCCGTGTCGGCTGTTTGAACGCGGAAGCGTTGCTCAAAAGCGATTTTTGCATTTGTTTCAACAAGTAAAATCATCTCGGCTTTTTTCCCGCGTTT
>JACCYR010000318.1 GCA_013696385.1 Acidobacteriota bacterium | reverse complement strand
CGCCATCAAAAAAGCCGGAGAACTTACAGGTAATTCGCAGTCGGAGGCTTATCGCGCTTACGCTCTGGCGAGATGGGGAAAACTTGAAGAAGCGCGAGCCGTGCTTGACGAATTGTTGAAACTGTCGAACGAGCGTTATGTTCCGCCGTATAATTTCGCGTCGTTTATAACGGGCTTGGCGAAAGCGACAAAGCACTCGATTATCTGGAAAAAGCCTTTGCGGAAAAAAACGTGCTGATGGTTTTTCTAAAAGTCGAACCGAAATGGAACAACCTCCGACGCGAACCGCGTTTTATCGAGTTGATGCGGCGGATGAACTTTGAATAAAACAAGCGTAAATTTAAAAGTGGTTTCGACGCGAAAAATAGTTTGCGCCGAAACCGCTTTTGTTTGCCGATTATTGAAATCGCGTTGCCGTTGAAGTCAGGCAAACGGTGGTGATTAAATTGCCGTTTGCGGCACGAACTTCGACTGTGGCGTTTGAAGTAAACTCGTTGCCATTTACATTGAAGGTGGCATTTTGTCTGGTAATGTTTCTGCCGGCAAGCGTGCCGTCAGCATTAAAGCGAAAAAATGTATAGGCGAAAGTGGGATGAAACATATTGTTTGCCGCCCAAATTCCGTGACCCGAAACACGTAAAGGAGGCGGAAAACCAGCGGAATCTTCTGCCATTGTACCACCCTCGTGAAAAGTGAACAGACCTTGAAAAACTGGTCCGCTTGGGTCGCCCGTTTGACAGTTGCGCGGTGTAACTACTGCTTGCCATACACCGACAAGGTTAAATGATTGTTGACCGAATACACGAGTTTGTGCGCCGACAATTAACATTAAAAAGCCAAAAAATATTCCGACTACTATTTGCGTCATTTTATTTTTCATTATTTTTTCTCCTCTATTTTGTGATTTGTTTATTATTTCAGCCTTCTCTTTTCAAACTTTTGAAAATGCGGAGAATTCGTTTTTTCCAAAACTAACTTTCCCGCTTTTGAGAGGCTTGGAGCATCAAAATCTTTCATTGCAAAAAATCTTTCTTTTTCTGCAGCTTTGCGTTACAATGCCCCTATCTTTTGCAAATTCGGCACGCTCGCGCTTTCCTGATTTTTCGGCTCCGCAATTGATTTAATCAGAGAGGTGCAAGGATGTCTTTGGATTTAGATTTAATTTATTCTCAATTTAATTTTAAGGTGGATAAATCAGACAAGAGCAAGGTTTATGAGTTTGAAAACTTTCGGCTCGATGCCGTTCATCTGATGCTTTATCAAAAAGATGAAGAAATTCCGCTTGTTCCGAAAGCGGTTGAAACGCTTCTGGTATTGGTCGAAAAGCGCGGCGAAATCCTGAGCAAAGACGAATTGATGAAAGCAATCTGGACGGATTCGATTGTCGAAGAAGGAAATCTCGCCCAATATCTTCATCTGCTCAGAAAAATCTTAGGTGAAACGAAAGACGGCAAACCATTTATCGAAACTTTCCGACGGCGCGGCTATCGCTTTTACGGCGAAGTCAGCATCGCCGATTTTTGAGCGGAAACGAAACAAGAAAATACAAATCAAAATTTTGTGCCGCTTCCCGCACCGACTAATGGCGGAGCAATCAAAAAAGCGACGGCGGGCAAAGTCATTGCGCTGGCTGATTGGCGACACGCGGCGGAAACGGGCGAAAGATTGCCGGAAATGATTTTACCAGCCGCGCCGGAGGCAGAAGAATTTCCGGCATCCAAACGCAAAAAGTTTCCATCTGTTCCAGCCGCAATCGGCGTCAGCTTGCTGATTTTGGTATTGGGCTTTTTCGCGCTGACTCGCTATCGTTCGGTGCAAACGCCAGCAGCAGAGGCGCCGATTACAGCCGTCGCCGTTTTGCCGTTTGAGAATGGAAGCGGCGATGCGAATTTGGATTATCTGTCCGACGGTTTGAGCGAGAATTTGATTGACCGGCTTTCCGCGCTGCCGCAACTGAAAGTTATCGCCCGCAGTTCGAGTTTCAAATATCGCGGGCAGAACGTTGATTTGCAGGACGCGGCGCGAAAACTCGGCGTACAAGCGATTGTGACGGGCAAGGTCGCGCGGCGCGGCGATGATTTATCAATCAGAGTCGAGATGATTGACGCGCGCGAGAACAAGCATTTGTGGGGCGAGCAGTTTAATCG
>JACCYR010000300.1 GCA_013696385.1 Acidobacteriota bacterium | reverse complement strand
CGATTGGTCAGCGTGAACGGGCAAATTGGCGTTAAAACCATCGCGTTCATTGAAGGATAAATAATCGGACCGCCCGCCGAAAGATTATACGCGGTTGAACCGGTCGGCGTGGCAATAATCAAACCGTCGGCGCGGAAAGAATTGACATACAGATTGTTGAGATTGACTTCGATTTCGATGATTCGCGCTAGCGCGGCTTTATTGACAACAACATCATTTAAAGCGCGACCGGTTTCTAATTTCTCCTCACCGCGCCAATGTTCAACATCGAGCATAACGCGGCGGTCAATCTCGTAATTGCCTTCGAGAATAGCTTCAAGTGCGGGAAACATTTCTTCGATACGAAATTCGGTCAAATACCCAAGACTGCCATAATTGATGCCTAAAACCAAAACCTCGCGGCTGCCCGTCAAACGCGCCGTTGAAATCATCGTGCCGTCGCCGCCAAGCACGACAATCAAATCAATATCGTTTTCGAGTTCTTCGACCGCGGCGGATTGAATGTCGCAGATTTCGGTTTCGGTATGCGGTTTGCCAACGAGATTAATGCCGCGCGTCGCCAGCCAGTCGGACAGTTTGCAAGCCGTTTGCAACGCTTCTGTGTGATTTGGCTTGATGACAACGCCGACACATTTTATTTCTCTGTTGATCATTTGGAAAAGTTTTTTCTTTTTTTGTTAATGATTAACTAATTGATATGAAACTGCAAGTATTTCGATTGTAGAGGTTAATTTTTCTGGGTAAGGCGCGAGCGTTTTGAGTTCCAACTAAAGGTTGGCTCTTAGTTTGCAAAGAGCCAACCTTTAGTTGGAACTCAAAACTTGACAAACCAAATAAAAATGAAGTAACCTTTTTTTGCTAATTTTACAATTGGAAAATCTAAAGCGATTAGAGGTCTGTTAATTATTCGTTTTATGTTTTGTTTTACCATTAAAATCCAACTGTATTTTACGCGCATCGCCCGTGAATTTCAAAGCCTGTGGCGGCTTCTGAATTCATGGCTTTTTTGTTTTTAGAAAGCCGTTTTTTCGGTTGGAGTTATTTGGAGTCATAGCTACGGCAATAGGAGGAGGACTCGCGGTTGATGGATCGGGCAATGTTGGTCTTTATTCAGAAGGCGGCGGCGGTCGTGGATTTGGCGCTAAAGGTAGCTTAGGACTTCAAATCACCGGAACTAATGCAAACCAGATTACCGATTTGCGAGGTCCTTTTGTTAACGGAAGTATAGGTGGTGGAGAAGGATTAGCTGGTTCTATAAATACCACCTTTGGACAAAGTAATGGCAGTCCTATTGTAGGCGGTGGTGTAACACTTGGCGGAGGTGCTGGCGGTGGTGCTTCGACAACTATCACTAACACAAATGTAAGGAAAAGTTTTAATGTTTGGGATGCCTTAGGTATACGGAGAAGGAGTCAAAATGGCTGTCGATGATAATAAAAAGAAAAACTTTATTTATTACGCATCTTTTATAGGTGTAGCCTTTGCAATTGCTTGGGGCGGATTTATGGAATATTGTCGGGTGAATGCGCCGAGAGTTCCTAACGAGGCAAGCGGTAGAATTTATCCGAAGAATTATCATGGAACGATTGTTTATCTCAACCTAACTGAGAATATTCTTATGTATGTCTTGCCCGGAGCAGGTTTTCTGACATTTTTCACTCTAGTTGTGATAGACCGCTCCACTAAAGATAAGAATAATTGAATGTTGGACAATTGAGTGAATCAGACATTCTCGTACAATGACTGACTTAAGTAACTTCTTAAAACTTGGGCAGCAACTTGAAAGCTCTTGAGAAATAATTATGGCTATGGTTAATATGCGTCTTAAAGTTATAAATGGACTACTTTTGCTCCTTATTGCTTTTGGTTGTAATAAAACTTCAAATTTGTATAAATTGCCGTCAGGCAAGCAAATTGAAGTTAACAGCATAAGCAAAATGGATTTTCCAAAAGGCGATTCAGCCCTTGTAATGAACTATGAAACGGACATTTCAATTGAAGATATGCCTGAACTCCGTAAAGAAGTAGATGAAATTTGGGAAGTATTTCAGAAAGATGTTGAAGCGGCAAATCTCAAAGCGGCGGCAATCCGAGCAGTGCATAATGAAAATGACGGCTTTATTAAAATCGGTAAAGGTTATGGTTTCATTTTCATAAAACAAGACGACGGCACATGGCATTGGCTTGACGATGAAGAGAAGTAAATAAAACGAGAATCAAGAAGATCTGCGGAATATCTCTTTTAATTACGCGACGAATTTTCATCAATTAAAATTATAATCTTGGATTTTCTGCAACAAATTTTAGTAAATTTTTAACATAAGAACGAAAGTCCGGGCAAGCGATATTATGCTCGAAAAGTAGTTCATCCGCCACGCTTGTATCATAAGTTTGCGGCACAAAAAAATATGGCACACCCGAATGCGGCAAACCGCTTAACGGCGGCGAAAATGGAAGCGATAAAGACCATTTAACTAGCTTCGGCGGCGGTTTTATAATTGATTTTTTGCCCGTCATCGCTTCCGCAAGCACATCAAATAATTCTTCCGTCGTCAACGGGTTCGGGTCAGCCAAAGCTATCGTTTTGCCGACTGCCATTTTATCTTTTGCCAAAACAGCAATTCCTTCGACGACAAAATCTACCGGAACGAGATTTAACTGCACATCTTTGTTGCCGACGTTGACAAGGCGAAGTGCTTCGGGAAATTTTCGCAAATAATTTATCAAATAATAAATGCCGTCATATTTCGCGGTTTCGCCCGTCTTTGAATCGCCGACGACAACCGACGGGCGAAAAATCGTCGTCGGAATTTCACGTTTTAGATTCTCGACCTCGACTTCCGCCAGATACTTGGTTTCTTCGTAAAAATTGCGAAAATCCGCGTTGTGTTCAAGTTCGTTTTCGTAAATTACGCCTTTTCGTTTGCCCGAAACATAACAAGTTGAAATATAATTATAGCGGCGCAGATTCGGCAAGTTTCTCACAAATTCATTAACATTTTTCGTGCCTTCGACATTGACGCGATACGCCAAATCTTTCTCAACCGCCAAATCATAAACCGCGGCAAGATGATAAACATCGGTTGTTTCCTTTTGCAAAATTTTCAGATCTTTTTCGGAAATGCCGAAATTTGCCTGCGTAATATCGCCTTCAATCAAAGCAAAATTTTCAAGCGGTGTGTTGACTGTTTGAGCAATTTCCTTGACTTCGCGCATCGCTTTTTTGATAAATTGCTTTTCTACGAGCAGAAAAAACTGCGCGTCGTTTTTTGCCAAACGCTTGACAAGTCTTTTAGCGATAAAGCCCGGAAAACCTGTCAGGAAAATTGTTTCGTTAAAGTTCATATAAGATTAAATTTAACCACAGACAAACCGAGATGAAAACAGATAAATCAAATTTTCTTTATCTTGCTTTTCTTTGCGTCTTTGCGCCTTTGCGGTAATTTTTCTAATTTTCTGATTTCAATTTACTCAAATCAAAGATTGGCAAGCAAATCAAAGCAGGCGTAAATCTTTATTTTTCTGAAAATCCAACTCGGTTAAAACTTTTTTACAAATAAAGCTAAGTTATGATAAAGTTTCGAGATAGCGGAAATTAATGACACATCTATTAATTTAGATAAATACGCTGGAGATGAAAACTAAAAAAGAGGAAATTCAAGAATCGGACGAAGCGGCAATCGCTCAAAGTGTGGAAATTGCACCAGCAGCAAAAGCTGTTTCGGACGAAGATTTTCCAAGCGAACTGGGCGAGCCGCGCTGGGCTGTGGTCAGTTTTGAAAATTGCATCGAAGCTGGTTTGACTTATGACGAAGCCGCGCAGAAATTAAGAAAACTTGCTGCAGAAGACATTTCGGGACTTTGCATTGTAACGGACGAAGCCGCGTATCGAATTATGAATTAAAAATTACGAATTACGAAATTAAACAATTATAAATTTGCTTTCATTATTCGAGTTGACAGAGTTTTCAGGAAGTTACAGAAAGTTTCAGGAAGTTACACAAGCGGCAGAGTTTAACAATTTTGAATCTCCCATAACTTTCTGTAACTATCTCTTGACATTTTTCCGTGCCAGACTCATCAAATCTTCCGGCATCCATTTGTTCAAATTCTTCTTTTCTTCTTCGGCGATGCCTCGGTGTCGGTTGCGCCACTCTTTTTCGGGCGCGTCTTCGCGCATAGATTCTTTCGGATAATTTTCGACCTGTTCAAGACTGATGATAATTCCGTGCGCGATTTCCGCCCAATCTTCGGTTTGAATTCCGCGCAAAACGATTGAAAGTCCCGCTGTCCAATCTTCTTCGGGCGTGATGTTGTCGTATTCGGGAATCGTCAAAAATGCGGGCGACGGAAACGGTTTGTCGCTGAATTCGCTGACGATTTGCGATTTTATATCTTTATAAGATGAATTTGGATTTGCTTTTCTCATTTCCAAAGCGCGGCGAAAAATATCAGATACGGTTGCTTGATTGCTCATTTGTTTTTACTAAAATCTCCTGCCAACAAAAGAAAAATAAACCACAGATTAACACAGATTCGCGCAGATAAAAACTGATTAAGAATTAATAACCTGCTTTTCATCTGTGATAATCTGTAATTAAAAGTTATGCGAAAATTTATTTATCAAACACATCTGTGGCTCGGCTTGTTTGTTTCGATTCCGGTTCTAACTTGGGCTTTAAGTGGTTTTTTGTATGCTTTGCCGAACATGGTTGAAGGCGGCAGCGTAGAAAAGATTGATTCAGCGAAAATAAAAATCGCGCCCGACCAAGCGATAAACAAAGCCAACGAACTCGCGGGCAAAACTTTACCGACAACCGCGCTGACTTTGTTGATGAAAGACGGCAAGCCGGTTTATCAATCAATCGGCGGACTCGGCGCGGATTCGATTTTTATTGATGCCGAAACGGGCGAAGCGCGAATGTCAGAACCTCCGACATTGAAAA
>JACCYR010000297.1 GCA_013696385.1 Acidobacteriota bacterium | reverse complement strand
CGGGCGCGTATGGTTTGGCGAAAGACGAAGCATTAAAATCTGTAACGCTTTATCCAGCGCAGATTTTAGGGTTGAGCGACAAACTCGGTTCAATCGAAGTCGGCAAAATAGCAAATGTCGTCGTTACTGACGGCGATATTTTAGAGCCGCGCACAAACGTCAAATATCTGTTTATCAACGGACGTTTATTGCCTTTGACAAGTAGGCACACGGAACTCTACGAACAGTTTAAAGACAGAAAATAAGTGATAGGTGATAGGTGAAAAAGACATCTCGTAATTAGTCCTGCTTTTTGCCTATCACCTATCACCTATCACCTATCACTTATTTCAACCCTTTTATCAAAACAGCATCGTGATTCCATTGTCCGCGAATAATGGCAAAGTCTTTATTATTGGGTGAGGTCGCAAAATCCATAATTTCTTCATTGCCTAAATCGGCAAACTGTTGAGGTTTTTCTTCACCAAGCAATTGCATCCAAAGCGTGTGTTTTGAATTATCGGACACTAAAATGTAAGCCAAAGTTTTTCCGTCGGCAAGCCACTTGAGATTGCCGAGATTTGCTTGATTGTCGCCACGCGAAAAGGTTTTAATCGTCTGCTTAGTTTCCAAAGAAACAACTGTCAAGTTTTTTTCTTCACCTTGTTTGTCAAAAAAAGCAATCTGCGAACCGTCGGGCGAAATGGCAAATGATTGATGCTTTTTGTCGAAAAATAAAGTTTCATCGCCGCCGTCAACCGAAACTTTCCAAAGGTTATTCTGAAGGACTGATTTGTAATAAAGCCATTTCCCATCGAGCGATGCAAAAAGCGGATAACCACCTTCTTGCTGCGTAATTTGCGTTTGGTTGCTTCCGTCAGAGTTCATCCGCCAAACTTGGCTTGAGCCGGAACGATTTGAAGTAAAAAAGATAAATCGTCCGTCGGGCGAAACAAGCGGCGCGAAATCAGAAGCGGCATTGTTGGTTAGTTGACGCTGGTCTGTGCCGTCGATGTTCATTGTCCAAATGTCTTTGTTTCCAGCCGATAAAGATGCAAAGACAATTTTTCCATCGGGAGTAAAAGTAACGCCACCGCTGGCTTCGCTAAGGATTTTGGAATCGGTTGGATTATCCGTCGGCGAAAGATATAGGCGGAAATCTCCGTTGAATTGGGTAGTAATAAGTTTAGTTGCGTCTTTATCGAGGCTGAGAGCTAAATAACTCGCCGCGTCTTTACTAATAATTTGCGCTTCGCCATTTTCGGCTGAAACTTGCCAGATTCTAAAAACTCCGTCAATGTTTTCCCGTGTCGTAATTAACAGACCGCTTTGGTTCGGCAGCCATTTTAATTGCTTAATATCAAAAAATTTCCGTGCAGTTATTTCGCGCTGAACGCCGCTTTCCACGTCAATTTCCGACAGCCCAAATTCGTTTGCGCCGTTTTCCGACTGTCCGGCGGCAAACGCTATTGTTTTTCCATCAGGTGAAAACTGATTATCGGCAATCCGAATCGGTTGCGGATTGGTAACAAGTTTTCTTTCGTTATTACCGTCAGTATCGGCAGAAAACAAAGAGCAATAATCGTCGTCTTTATAATAACAGCGAACAAAGGAAATCTGTCCGTCATCGGGCGAAAGGCTTATCCATCCCTGCGTTTCGTTGATTATTTTGGTCGGAACACCGCCAAAAATCGAAACTCGATAAATATCGAGTTGTCCTTCTTTATCTCTCGATTTTCGAGTGAAATAAAGAAATTTATTATCGTGCGACAGAGCGAGTCCGCCATAAAAACTGTCGGACGGCGGAATGATTTGGATATTGTTGGCAGTTTCAAGTTCTCTGAGCCAAACGCTTAGTTTTTGATTGACTTCACTTGTGTAAGCGACAAACTCGCCGTCTGACGATAAAACAGCATGAATAACTTTTCCCGTATTTGTGAGTTTTTCAGAACTGAAAGCGGACGATAAAATCGGCGCGTTCAGTTCGTCGCCGAAACGTCGGCTTTGCACATACCACGAAGCAATGGCAAGTGAACTAATCAACAAAACAACCAGCGCGGCAATCGGTAAATAAGATTTTCTAGATGTCCGTAAAAATGTATTTTTATTTGTTTCAGACGCTTTTTGAGTTAAATTGTTTTCCGTCTTTGCTGCTTCCGAAATCTCTCTTACTTCGGCAATGAAACGATAGCCGCGACGCTGCACGGTTTCAATAAAAATCGGCTCGCTTGCGCTGTCGCCCAATGCCTTGCGAAGCATTTTGATATTAAACGTCAGATTGCCTTCTTCGACAAAACTATCTTGCCAGATTTTTTGCATCAACTCTTCTTTAACAAGCAGCCGTCCGGCGTTTTCAATCAGAGTCAAAAGCGTGTCGAAAACTTAGGGGCATCGGGCGAAAGGGTCTTATCGTCGCACAACAAAACTTCTCTGTGAGGTCAAGACGAAAATTTCCGAACTCGTAAAAATGCTTTGTTTGCAACTTACTCTTTACTTTATGATTAACCCCACCAAAAAGCTGCGGCGATAATAAAATAAAGACCAATCAACGCCAGACCTTCAATCCAGATTGATTCGCCGTCATAAACAATAAACGCGCTGACGATTGCCGCCAGAGCAAGCGCGGCAACCAGCAGCGGCGGTAAAACCAAAGTCAAAATCGAGCCGCCTAAAACAAATGACAGCAAAACCAAAATCGGAATTAATCCAAGCGCGATTTGCAGAGAACTGTTCAAAATTACGCTGACCGCATAATCGGCTTGATTGCGCCACGCTAGCTGGATGCCGACCAGATTTTCAATCGCGTTTCCGGCAATCGCTACGATAACCAATCCTGTAAAAGTTTCCGATAAACTGAGTGCCGCCATTGCCGGTTCGAGTTCCGCAACAAACCATTCGGAAACAAACGCCGCGCCAATGCCCGCGCCTGCCAAAACACCGATTGTCAAACCGAGAGACCATTGCGCGTGTTCGCCCATTTGCTCTTTCTGCGGCGCAACCGCCGGGTCACCTTTGACCGAAAAATAAATACTCGCGCCCAGCAGAATAAGCAAAACAATCGAACAGGCAATATCCAGATTATTAATATACGGCTCGGCGGGCGTGTGCAGTTCCTTGGTTAAAGTCGGTATAATCAATGCGCCAACTGCCAGCAGCATTAGAGTCGCAATCATTCGAGGCGGCTCGGAATTAAATCGCTGAGTGCCGTTTTTCAGCCCGCCGAAAAGCAGTGCTAACCCAAGAATCAGCAGTAAATTACCGAGTATCGAACCAATGAGTGCCGCTTGGACGACGTTTGCCAAACCTGCTCGCAAAGCAAAAATGGAAACGAAAAGTTCGGGCAAATTGCCCAGCGCAGACTGCAAAACGCCGGTTGCGCCCGGACCTAAACGTCTGCCGAGTTGTTCAGTCGCATCGCCGACGACGACAGCCAGCGACGCCAATGCCAACGCCGATACAGAAAACGCGATTATTTCGTTCACGCCGATGTAATGCAGTATTCCGGCAGCAATTGTTACTACAGCGCACAACGCGATGATAAATTTTTCCTTCTTTTCCATATTTTGATGCTTCCGCTCGAATGATTAAAAAATCTGACATTAGAATTTATTCCGAATTATCATTGCTTTCGATTTTAATTAATCGTTTTTCCAAATCACGAATCGCTCGCACAATTTCTCCTAAACGCCGAAATGCGGCAATCGAACGAAGCCAGTCACGGTTTTCAAACGCCGGAATTCCAGAAATAATTTTTCCATTCTCAACATCGTGGCTCGTCGCCGATTTTGCAGTAATTACCACATCGTCGCCAACTTTTAAATGTCCGGCGATGCCGACTTGTCCCGCCAAAATAACTCTTTTGCCAATAACCGAACTTCCGGCAAGTCCGGTTTGAGCGCAAACGAGCGCGTCTTCTTCAATCGTGCAGGAATGTCCGATTTGGACGAGGTTATCAATTTTTGCGCCGCTTTTTATTCTTGTTTCGCCAACCGAAGCACGGTCAATCGCTGTGTTTGCGCCGATTTCGACATCGTTTTCAATCACAACATTTCCGGTTTGCGGAATTTTCAGCCAGCGTTTTTCCTCGTCTTTGGCGTATCCAAAACCGTCTGAACCGATGGTCGAATTATTGTGAATAATGCAGTGTTTGCCGATTTCGCAGTTTTCTCTCACGGAAACACCCGAATGAATCACGGAATTTGCGCCAATTTTCACGCCGTCATAAATCGTAACATTCGGGTAAATTTTGACATCAATTCCGATAACGCAGTTTTTGCCGATAACAACATTTGCATTTATTTCAACATTTTCCGCAACTTTTGCGGTTTTGTGAATAACCGCCGACGGATGAACAAAGGCGACAATTTCGGGTTCGGAATGGAAAAGGCGCAATGCCCGCGTATAAGCTAAATAAGGGTCTTTTGCCCGCAAAACGGCAATATCTTTGCGTTCGATTTTTTCTTTTTCGTTAAGAAAAATCGCACTCGCTCGTGTTTCTCTAATCTGCGGCGTGTATTTTGGATTTGCCAGAAACGTAATCGCGCCTTGTTCGGCAATCTCTAAACCTGCCGCGCTGCTTATTTCTAAATTTTCATCGCCTTGCCCGATGCTTGAAAAAGTTTTTTCTGCTAAAATTGATAATTGCATAAAATTTCGTTAAAGAATTTGAAACTTTAGTTAAAAAATTGTGTGAAACAGGAAAGGTCTGATTTTCCCCGTTGATAAAAATTTTGACAGCTTGGATTTGCAAACGCCGCTTTGTGCAAAAATCTTGCCTTAGATACAAATTATCAAATTATTAAAATAGAAGCATTATGAATGAAAAAAATTTGTCCCAAAACGAAAAAAGTTACACCGTCGACGAGTATTTAACCGACGAACGCGACAGCACGGAAAAAAGCGAATTTTTAGATGGCAAGGTTTTGACAACAAATAATTCAAACCGAACGCATAATTTAATTGTCAGTAATATTACGATTGCCGTCGGAAGTCGTTTGAGCGGACATAAAACCGAGATTTATGTCAGCAATATGCGCGTTCAGGTTAGTGCCAACCGATTCTCATATCCGAGCGTCGTTATTGTCAGTGGCGAGCCGTCTTTTTTGGACAATAAATCGGATGTTTTACTAAATCCGACGGTGGTTGTGGAAATTTACTCAAAAGACACGAGTTTTCACGATAAAACCGAAAAGCTCGAATCTTATCTGGCGATGGAGAGCATTCGTGAATATCTGCTGGTCAAAGAAGACGAAATGCGCGTCGAACATTATACTAAACAAAGCCCTAAACAGTGGACTTACCGCATTTACAACGAACGCGACGAAGTTGTTTCGCTCGATGCGCTGAACTGTAAAGTTTCAATGACGGAAATCTACGCGCAAATTAAATTTGGACAAGCGGAAATCAAGACCCAATCGGCAAATTAAGACAGACTTTCTCAAAGGTAAATTTAATCACGAATAGACACGGATAATTTTTACAT
>JACCYR010000257.1 GCA_013696385.1 Acidobacteriota bacterium | reverse complement strand
GAATAATATCCGGCATCGGCGCAGCACGCACAGGCAAAAGCATCGGGCGTAAATAAAAAGAAAAACGCGACTGAAGCGATAAATAATATTGATAGGAGTTACGCAGTTGAAACATTGTTAAACACAGCTTTATTGAAATAAAAGACTTATTGCGATTTCTATTTACCAAAAACGCTCGCAAGTTATTGATTTTTCGTTCAACTGCGTAACTCCTATTAAATATACACTGCTAATATTACAAGTCTTAGGAACAACTTATACACAAAATTTCTTGCATTCTTGGAAAAAACCAATTTTTCCTCTCCGAAGAATTCTTTATAAGTATCGTAGATAAAGCCTAATCTTTTGCTGTCATTCGGATAATCCCAATACCATTTTGGCGGCAACCTTAAAATTCTTTCGAATTCATCCGCCGGAACGTCTAACTTTTTTGAAATATACTGCTTTTGTTCTTCTATGCCAACCAGATCGTAAGGTTTGCTTTTTAACTGTTCGATAGCATCGTCGTAATTGCTTTCACCGGAACAAATTTCACTGGATAATGTTGACCTTCGGTAATCTATTTGGAACTTCTCATATAAGTAATAAGATTGGACAAACTTTGTATAAATCGACTCGTGATGTTTGCCGCCGTACGGTTTCCAATCTAAATTTTCTTTTAGAATCTTCATCGCTTCCGCTTTTGTAAAAGGCGCATATCTAAGAAGGTAAACCATTCTTATATTTTTTATCAGCTTGTAATACATTTCCGTCTTTACTCCGAAAGTAGAAATTTTTTTTAATCTTTTTCCCCCGAAAGTTTTTTGAATATGGTTGAAATACTTCAAATCTTTTGCATTATAATGCCAGCTCTTAGGCAGAATGCCTTCGGTTACAAAATTTCCGCCGCCGATTATGTATTTAACATTATATTTCGCTGCAAAATAATGTAATGCCGAAAGAATCAGCATATCCGTCGGCGTTTCCGCCTCGGGAACAGACGCCTTTAGAAACGAGAGCTGCAAATCTTTGAATTCTTCCCAATCTATTACGTAGCTTTCGTAATCAATCCCGAGTTTATTAACGATATTTTTAACATTTGTTACCGCTTCCTTAGAATCCCAGCCGTTATCCATATGAACCGCCAAGATACGCAATCCCTTTTGTTTAGCAACATAAATGGTGTAACTGCTGTCTATCCCTCCGCTTAATCCAATAATGCAGTCATATTCTTTGCCTCTTCCGTCACGTTTAATCTGTTTTATAATCTTCTCTAATGCTTCGTCGCTTTCTTTGCCTTGATAAGTAAATTTCGGTCTTTTTCTAAAGAACTCGATACAATGGTTGCAGTAACCGTTTGCGTCGAATGTTATCTCAAGATCCGTGGTATCCATTACGCAGCGATTACATTGCTTATAAGTCGTAGAATTTTTTGTCATTTCACTACTTAACTAACCTTTTTGAACCAAACGTCGATTTTTGCAATTATTCAAAGGTTAGTTCATTTTTTTTAGGATAATTGATAAGCACGCCGCGTTTTTTACTTTGATAGACAAACAAGCTTCCCGCGCCTACAGCATTTGCGTATGCATTTCGGTGAACATCTATCAAATCCTCTTTTTTTCCGGCTCCTCCCAATGCCACGACCGGAACGCTTACTGATTTTGAAATAGATTTAATTAATTCAATGTCGTATCCTTCCATTTTCCCGTCTCTGTCAATAGATTGAATTATTAATTCTCCCGCGCCGTTTTTTTCCATAAGCTGCGCAAATTCTATCGGATTATATGCCGTCGACCTGCTTCCGCTGAAAATCCAGGTTCGTAGACCTTTGAACAACTTCTTTTTTACGTCGATACAAACAACGATAGTTGACGAGCCATAAGATTCCGAAGCCTCTCTAATGAAATCAGGATTTTGAGCCGCATATGTATTTATCACCACCTTTTCGGCTCCGGCATTTATTATACCTTTGATGTCCGCTAAGCATTTGAGGCCTCCGCCGACGGCAAACGGCATATTTGCCTCTTCGCCGACCCTTTTCACTAAATCCAGCGAAATTAATCGGCTGTTTTTTGAGGCTTCGATGTCTAAAAACATCAGCTCGTCAGCTTTAAGGTCATTAAAAATTTTTACCGCATTTATCGGATCACCAATGTATTTATGATTTTTAAATTGGATTGATTTAACTAAAGCTAGATTATTTAATAATAAAACAGGTATAATCCGTGGACGAAACATTAAATCTCAATAAAATTTTTTAGTATTTTCTCACCATCGTTATGGCTTTTTTCAGGGTGATATTGAACGGCAAATATATTATCTTTTTCTATCGCCGACGGGAAGATATAGTTATAATCCGTTTCAGACAGCAAATCACATTGGTTATTAATCCTTAAATGATAAGAATGCAGAAAGTAGAATTCCGACCGCTCAGACACATCTTTCATCAGCGGACTATTCTTTTTAATGGATGTGCGATTCCAGCCGATGTGCGGCACTTTATATTTTATCCGGTCTGAAACATTAAATTTTATTACCTCGGCATCAAACCACCCCAGTCCTTCGGCGTTTCCTTCTTCACTTTTTTTTGTCATCAAGTGCATGCCGAGACAAATGCCGAGCGTGGGTTTTTGTTTTATTAAAACGCACTCGTGCAACAGGTCTACCAAATTCAGTTCCTTTAATCTTAGCATTGCTTTTCCAAAATGCCCTACTCCGGGAAGAATGATTTTCCGACTGGCAATAATATCTTTAGGATTTGATGAAATTATGGAATCAACATTCATTCCGTCCAATTTTTTTTTGACAGAATTTAAATTACCTGTTCCATAGTCAACAATAACTAATTTGGATGACATTGTCTAATTTACAATTTTTAACTTTAATTTTTATCGATTTATTAACTATCTCAAAGATTGAATTCTATCGCAAGCATTTTTTGTACTTGTTTTACGATTGCTTGTTATCCTACATCAATTTCTCGTTACCATAAGGGTAGCCGCGTTAATGGAAAAAGGGGAAAATAGTAGGAATAAGGAGAGGAGGCATTTTCATAAAATTAAGAATTTTCTAAACCGTTTTCGCTCTCTCAAAGTTGTACCGAATTTTCTTTGATAAATCGCTTGATACCAACCGATGAAGGCTGCCATGTCAATCATTAAAATCAAAAGTGCCACCTTGAAAATAAACAACGGGTTAAAAAATATTCTCGTTCCAAATTCGCGCCAATGCTGAAACATTCTCTTGAAAGTTCGCGCTGCAAGCCATAACAAAACAACCACTAGCCATAACCAACTGTGCAGAAGCGTGAGCGCGATAAACAGCGAAACTATCACATACTGCCTTAAAATACTGTATTGCCAATCACCTTGCCTGCCTGCGAGAACGCTGTGCTTTGAATAAAGTGCGAATTTATGAAACGTAGCTAACCAGCCACGAGTCAAAGACCAGTAAACCATTGCACCCGGCGCGAAAATGTGCTTGAATCCCTGTCTTTCCGCCGCCTCCATAAACGCATTATCTTCCGAAGCCCTAAAATTGGGAAAACCGCCGACCGCCGACCAGACTTCTTTTTTCATTAGAGACGATGCGATGGACCTGTCGCGGAATCCTTGGGCATTTAACGGAGCGACATAAACAACAGTGGCGACCCGTTCAAAATGGCAGTCGGCGACGGGCGTGTAATTGCCGTAAACAATCGCTGCATCCGGGTTTTCCACTGCCTTCAGCGCAAGCTGTTCGAGCCAGTCGATTTCTAATTTGATGCCCGCGTCCGTATAGGCAATCCAATCATTGCGCGCATCTTCCGTGCCGACATTGCGACCACGTCCCGGCGTCGCATTTCCAGTTTCGATGATTCGGTAGCGGGCGTTTGCGGCAGTTAATTCGCGGGCGAGCGCCACCGTTCCGTCGGTCGAGCCACCGTCAACGAGAATGATTTCATTGGGTTGCAAAATTTGTCGGTTGATTGATTCGATTAAAATCAAAAGCGATTCCGTTTCATTTTTGATCGGAACGATTAAAGAAATTTGCATTTTTTTTGATTCTGAAATCATTTAATTATTAACCTTGCTTTTGAGTGCAAGCATAAAAGTAACTTCAAAAAGGCTATAAAATAAATACGCGAAAACGAGTCCCGCCGCTGGAGGCACTTGGAACTTAGCTGACATTGGACAAAAATCGAAATATGTAACTTAGACTGGCGACTTATTAACAAATACGGCAGATAATCGCGCCACGAATCGAAGGCGAAAAGACGGTTTCGGTTGTCAGTCTTCGGTTTGTTCATCGGCACTAACCGATGCGAGTTCTTTTGTTTCGACATAGCTGCCGCTTTTTTCGCCCGCGTATTCTCCTGTTTGCTGCAGCAGTTTGCCGATTAAACCCGTCCAGCCAGTTTGATGGCTGGCACCGAGTCCGCTGCCGTTGTCGCCGTGAAAGTATTCGTAAAAGAGAACATAATCGCGCCAGTTTTCATCGGTTTGAAATTTTTCGTCCTTGCCGTAGACAGCGCGATTGCCTTCTGCGTCTTTTAAAAAAATGTTTGATAGGCGGCGTTCAAGCTGCTGCGAAACTTCCCACAGCGTCATCCATTTTTCCGAACCGGTCGGAAATTCGACTTTGAAATCATCACCGAAAAAGAAATCAAATTTTTGCAGAGATTCGATTAAAAGAAAATTGACGGGAAACCAAATCGGACCGCGCCAATTTGAATTTCCGCCGAAAAGTCCGCTTTTCGATTCTGCCGGTTCGTAGCCAACCCGATATTCCGTGTCGTCAATCATCAAAAAATATGGTTCGTTCTTGTGAACCCGCGACATAGCGCGAATGCCGTAATCGGACAAAAACTCATTTTCCGAAAGCATGATGTGAAGAACCCGGCGCAAACGCTCAGGATTAACCAACGCCAAAAGTCGGCGGTTTTCTCTGCCCGGCTCTTGCATACAAGAGATTTCATCGGTCAAATCAGGACGATTTTTCAAAAACCATTCGGTTCTTCTTTTGAATTCGGGCAAACTGTCGAGCCATTCATCTTCAAGCGTTTGAATCGCAAAAAGCGGAATTAGTCCAACCATTGAACGCACTTTAATCTGATTGTTTCGCATATTCGGCAAATGCAGAACGTCATAATAAAATCCGTCGCGTTCGTTCCAGAGTTCGGAAGAATCTTCGCCGACATTGTTCATCGCACCGGAAATATAAACAAAATGCTCAAAGAATTTGCTCGCCACATCTTCATAAACTTTATCTTCTTTGGCAAGTTCGAGCGCGATTGCCAGCATATTCAAGCAAAACATCGCCATCCAGGAAGTTCCGTCCGATTGTTCAAGCCGTCCGCCCATTGGCAGCTCCTTGCTTCGGTCAAAAACACCGATGTTATCGAGTCCTAAAAATCCTCCTTCAAAAATGTTGTTGCCTTGTTCGTCTTTACGGTTGACCCACCAGGTAAAATTCAAAAGAAGTTTATGAAAAACTTTTTCTAAAAAATTGCGGTCGGCAACGCCTCGGCGTTTAGCTTCGATTTTATAGACGCGCAGTGCCGCCCAAGCATGAACCGGCGGATTGACATCGCTAAAAGCCCATTCATATGCGGGAATCTGTCCGTTTGGGTGCATATACCATTCACGCAGAAGCAGAACGAGTTGGCGTTTGGCAAATTCCGAATCAATCATTGCCAGTGCGATGCAGTGAAACGCCAAATCCCACGCCGCATACCACGGATATTCCCATTTGTCGGGCATTGAGATAATGTCGTCGTTATAAAGATGCTTCCACTCACTGTTGCGTCCGGTTTGATGACCTTTCGGCGGCGGCGGAAACGCGGGGTCGCCTTTGAGCCAATTTTTGACGACATAATGGTAAAACTGCTTTGACCAAAGCATGCCCGCAAGCGATTGGCGCATCACGTTTTTTGCGTCGTTGCTGAGTTGGTCGGGAATGATTTCGGCGTAAAATTCGTCAGCTTCTTTGATTCTTTCGATAAAAACATTTTCGCAATCGGCGATGAATTCACCGCGAGTCGGAGAAAATTTTTCATCGCCGGACGGCTCAGAGGCGGAAGCCTTTTTCGTTTTTTTATCCTGTTTTCCCTGTATATTTTTGTTGGTTTTCTTCTGCGTCTTAGCAGGTTTGCCGCTCAATTGCTGGCTGCACAAACGCAGATATATCGTTTCGCTCGAATGCGGCGGGATATTAAAATAGTAATGCGCGGCGGCTTTTGTTCCCGTTTGGTCGGGATTAACGGCATCTTGTTTGTTTTCAACGATAAAATCGTTGATGCCATCTTTGACATATAGCGATTTGTTTTCGCCGTTGTAAATTTTTTCGTAATTTGTGTTGTTTTCGGTAAAAAGCAGTTGCGCCGAGCCTTCGCAATAGAGCCAATAATCACCGCGTCTTTCTTCGTAAAGATGAATAGCCGACAAACTTTCCGCGCCGGTTTCAACTTTCTCCATCTTCGGTTTGTTCGCTTTTATATACCACGACCACCGATTGCGAAACCAGACGGTCGGCAGTAGTGTGAGCGGCGCGGACTTGTCGGAACGATTGAATGCTGTGATTTTGATACAAATGTCTTTGGTTTCCGCTTTGGCATATTCAATAAAAACGTCGAAATACTTATTCTCGTTAAAAACGCCTGTGTCTAGCAATTCATATTCGGGATCGGATTTGTCGCGCCTTGCATTTTCTTCGTGCAGGTTGGCGTAAGGAAATTCACTTTGCGGATATTTGTAAAGGAATTTCATATACGAATGCGTCGGCGTGTTGTCGAGGTAAAAATAGTATTCTTTCACGTCTTCGCCGTGATTTCCTTCGTTGCCGCCGAGTCCGAAAAGCCTTTCCTTTAAAATAGGATCTTTGCCATTCCATAACGATAAGGCGAAACAAATTCTTTGTCGGCGGTCGCAAATGCCTGCAATGCCGTCTTCGTTCCAGCGAAACGCTTTTGACTTTGCCTGTTCAAACGGAAAATACTCCCATGCCGAACCGTCCGCCGAATAATCTTCGCGCACCGTTCCCCAAGCCCTTTCGCTGATATAACAACCCCAAAGTTTCCAATCATTTTCTCTGTCGCGGGCTTCTTCCAGCCGATTTTCTTCTGCTTTCAATGTTTTACCTCAGCCGTTTTTTGCTTACAGAATGGCACATTTTTCGGCATTGCGTCTAGCCCGTCAGATAGAAATATAAAATATGTGGATGAGAAGCAGAATTTTTGTTAAATTATATTTGAAATAAGTAATCGGACAGATTAAATTTATAAGATTTTTTAAACCACAGATTTGCACAGATTAACTCAGATAGTTTTTTCGATAAAATAAAACCAGGGTTTTAATCATTTCTTATCTGTGGTTTATCTGTGTATACGCGGAGCGGGATGGTTAATTTATGCTGTCAATGCGTGTCCGACTATTTAGTAAAAGATTTTTTTAATTGATTTGTAAATTTTCCCCTTTAAATATTTTTGAAATGTAGCTGGCTGAAACAAAGTTTCTTCCTGTTACCGCGTTTCTGCGGTGAAAAATAAATAATCCGAATTTACGTTAAATACACACAAAAAATGCCTGGAACACTTTATCTTGTCGCCACGCCAATTGGAAATCTTGCCGACATTTCCCGACGCGCACTCGAAACGCTTCAAACGGTTGACTTAATCGCTTGCGAAGACACGCGCCACACGCGCAAACTGCTTAATCATTACGGTATTTCCCAAAAACTCGTCAGCTATCACGAACACAACGAACAAGCGCGGGCGGAAGAGTTTGCCGGACTGCTCGAACAGGGAAAATCAATCGCCGTCGTGTCGGACGCAGGAACGCCCGCCATTTGCGACCCGGCATTGCGCGTCGTGCAGAAGGCACACGAAATCGGCGCAACAGTGACGGCGATTCCGGGCGCAGTCGCTTTCGTCAACGCGCTGATTGTTTCGGGTTTGCCGACCGACTCCATATTTTTCGGCGGTTTTCTGCCGTCAAGAAAAACCGAAAGACGCAGGCGTTTGCAGGAAGTCGAAGAAATTTCCGCGACGCTTTGTTTTTATGAAACGCCGCATCGTCTGGCGAAAAGTTTAGTTGATTGTTTGGAAATTTTGGGAAACCGGCAAACTGCCATTGTGCGCGAAATTACAAAACTTCATGAAGAAATCGTGCGCGGAAATTTAGCGGAATTGACAGAAAAGTATTCGCAGGAAAATGTTAAAGGCGAGATTGTTTTGATAATTGACCGTCGGGAAGTTCCAGATTCCAGATTCCAGATTCCAAATTCCAAATCTCTTGTTTCCCGAATTGCCGAATTGGAAAAAGAAGGTTTAGACCGCAAAATCGCGCTCAAGAAAGCAGCAAAAGAATTCGGTTTGCCGCGCTCGGAAGCATATCGGATTTTACAAACGGAAAAAAGTGAAAAGTGAAAAACTAAACTTGCTTAACTAACAGCTAAAATTTCTTTTTTAATTCTTCAATTATCACTTTTCACTTTTAGTTTTTCACTTTTAGTTATTTACTTTTCATCAAGCGTAAAATAAGCAATCGCCGGGTCGTGGTCGGAATAACGCTCGACCCGATTTGCATCATTGCGATAAACTTCGGGAAAATCTGCGTTCAGCCGCGAATAACCGAAACCGGCGAGATTTTTCTTCATCGCTTGGTTAATAATTATGTGGTCAAGAACCTGTGCGTAGCCGTCGAAAGCATATGAATAACGCTGTTCGGGCTTTATCAAATCAACTAAATCAATCAAATCGGGATTAACCAAATCGTCCGAAGCAAGTAAAACTTGGTCTTTCGGCGCGGGCGTGCCTTTGATAACGCCGATGATGTCGCCGATGCCGTCGGTAAACTGAAACGCATTGAAATCGCCGAGTAAAACAATTTTCTCGTCCGCGTTTGCCTTTTGACGCGCTTGCACAAATTTTGCTAAAAATTCGGCTTGCGCTTGACGTTTTGAGCGCACTCGCGCGCCGCCATCTTTCGGGTCGTCAATGCCAAGAAAGGATTTTAGGTGATTAACAATAACCGTAAAAGCTACCAGATTGTTTGTTTTCGTGTCGTTAATCGTAGCTTGTAACATCAATGGCGGACGGTCATTCAACGTATCTTCATCTTTGCTGTTCGGATTTTTGAATTTTTCGTCTTTGCCGAATTGTTTAACGTCAACAACCTGCACCCGCGCAGATTTTATCAAAAAGCCGACATCAATTCCGCGCCCGTCGTTTCCGTCAATTAAATACGCTTCATATTTCGGATTCGGTTGTTTGGCAAGCGCGGCATCGGCGTTGATTTTTTCGGCGAGCTTTTTAAGTGCCGCCAAATTTTCCACCTCGATTGTACCAATAACATCCGGCATTTGCATATATTCTCGAATTGCCATCGAGATTTTCTTCATCCGGTTTTGAAAAGTCTCGCTTGTAACAATGTCTTCTTTGATTGACGGGTCGTCCTCGTCGTCAAAGAAATTTTCCAGATTCATTCCAGAAAGCGAAAACTGCCGGTCATTCGGCGCGGGCAGCGGCATTGATTTTTTCAAACCCGAAATTTCCGCTTTGGCATCGGCATCCGGCAAAATCGTGTATTTCTGATAACCGTAATTCATTACGCCGACCAGATTTTTGATTTCCGCGAAACTCGTTACATCAATCGTCTGCGCTCCGAGTTGCTCATCGCTGTCCACGCGAATCGTTTCAGGATTCGCATCAAAGATCGGCATCTTCGGGAAGTTTTTCTTCAAATCATCTTTATCTTTTGAGGATAAAAAATCGTAAATGTCCATTCCCGGTTCACGAAAAGGGCGCGGAATGCCTTTAACTACTGCGTAAAAAACGCCATCCGAAACGGCTATCGCGGTTTTGTCGTCAACTCTGCCTTTGGTCGGCGCAACTACCACCAGCGCGTCAACGCGCACACGCATACCTTCGTATTTTTCGAGTTCGTCAATTTGGTTGGACTTAAAATCGTCAACGATTAAAGTTAGCGGTTTCGGCAAAGCATTATTTTTGGCAACGACCTTAATTTCGTCGCGGTTTTTTTGCATCGAAAGTTCAGTAATCGGCAAACTCGCGGGTTCGGCTTTCGGGCGAAATTCCGTAACATCGCCCGTTACCGAAACGAGATTTCCGATGGTCGCCTCAATGCCCGGTTCGGTTTTCGTATAAACAAAAATTCCTTCTGAAGTCGCCGGATTATTGTCGGTTTTGTCGTCGGGCGTTTGAATAAAGAAACCGCTTTTTGTTCGTGCGGTGACGACTCCGGTCAAACGCGCCGTCTGTCCTTCGAAAGGCGAAACCGCTTCTTTGCCCTGTACATCGCTGATAGTGCGGTCTTTTTGCGCGTTTGCGTCAAACGTCAAAACAAAAAACGCCAGCATCAAAACTAATTTTGAAAAGTGGTTTCTCATTCAATCCTCGACTTTGGGTCGTAATCTTCTCTTTCAGTGCGAATAACGCCGTCAGCAATGTCATACCAGTGTTGCAAGCCTGCGGAAAACACCCCCCAGCCAACTTCACTGATTACTTTTTTGATATTTGCTCGGATAAGTTTTCGATTAACTAAGCCTTTTTGTCGAAGTAAATAAACAGCATCTTCTTGGTCTTTGAAGCGTCCCGCAATATATTTCAAAATTACCAACCATTCGGGCGCGATAATCGGAATGTCTTGATGAAAAACGGCATCAGCTAAAGCCGCTTGGTAAAGTTTTCTTACATCATCGTTTCGCACAATCCAATCAACCGGCACATCTTTTTCGCCGACTCTGACGCGATAACGTCTGCCGCCAAACCCTAGCGGACGCTCGGCTTCAAGATGCGGCACAATTTGAGAGGCAATTACATCAGCATCTTTTGTCAATCGCGGGCTGCCGTAAATCTGCATCGCCATTCCACCGCACAAAATCCACTCAATTCCGTTTTCTTCGGCAACTTCGGCAATCGTAAAAACAGCTTCCAAGCCGGTTTCCGTGTCAATCATCAGATTATTCGGATTGTGCTTTTTTAGGATTTGCAAGAAATCTCGTTTGGTTAGTTTTTTTCTCATTCTCTGTCTATTCTTCGTTTAATTAATTCCTGTGTATTTTTCGGGACATTTGTGAAAAAGTTATAACCCGTTAAAACCTCAACCGCTTTGACCGAAACTCTGAAATTGCGCCACGGCGCGTTGATATTTACGGGCGGTTGATTCGGAACGATAA
>JACCYR010000214.1 GCA_013696385.1 Acidobacteriota bacterium | reverse complement strand
CCGACCAACTCGGCGCAAACGTTACGCCGGAAGTATTCTATTTTAACGAAAAAAATGTTTTGATGTATCACGGCGCGATTGACAATGACCGTTCGGGTAAAAATGTTACGGAAAATTATTTGACCGTTGCGTTTGATTCCGCATTGAACGGAAAAACAATTGCGAAAACCGGCGCAAACGCTTTCGGCTGCACGATTAAGAGAAAAGAATAAGGTTTGCAAAATGAATAAAAATTCTATCAATCGAACGCGAATCAAAAACATTTTTTTGTTCGGTCTTGTTCTTATTTTTACTCAAATTTTTGTAACGGAAACTTTCGGGCAAACGCCAAAACCGAAAGTTCCTGTTAAAGAAACTTTGGCGAAAACAGATTCGGCAGTTTCAAATCTGCCGAAGGTTATGCAGATTGATGAAATCGCGCTCAAAAATTTGCTCGAGCGCGACGGCGAAAACGCCAAGCCTCTGCTTATCAATTTTTGGGCGACGTGGTGCGACCCGTGCCGCGAAGAATTTCCCGAGCTTGTGAAAATTGATGCCGATTATAAAGGGAAAATTGATTTTATTACAATTTCGCTTGACGACGCGGCGGAAATAAACCGTGAAGTTCCAAAGTTTTTAGTAAATATGAAAGCAGGAATGCCCGCTTATCTTTTGAAAACCGACAATGAAGAAGCGGCAATCGCTTCGGTAACCAAAGACTGGCAAGGCGGGCTTCCTTTTACCGTTTTGCTTAACGAAAAAGGTGAAATTGTTTATATTCGACAGGGAAAAATTAAACCTGAAATCGTCAGAAGCGAAATTGATAAAATTTTACTGATGACAACCACAAAGCAAACACAAAATGCGGTGGAAAATTAAAAGATTTTGTAAAATCTACATTTATTACCGGCGGAAAATCTAAATATTAGCGAGAGTTTATTAAATCGGATTTGAAAAACAAGTCCGAAACGCATAAACTCTCTTTTTTGTTTTAAACGAGATTTTCTTAATCTGTGAGCATTACTGATGAACAATTCCGCAATCACTCCCGAAATTATTGCACAACATAATCTGACCGCCGAAGAATATGAAAAAATCAAACAGATTCTCGGACGCGAACCGAATTTTACGGAACTCGGCGTTTTCAGCGTGATGTGGTCGGAACATTGCAGTTATAAATCTTCGCGGGTTCATCTGAAACGTCTGCCGACGAGCGGCGAGCGCGTGATTGTTCCGCCAGGCGAAAACGCAGGTGTGGTTGATATTGGCGACAATTGGTGTGTTGCCTTCAAGGTCGAATCTCACAATCATCCGAGTTTTATCGAACCTTTTCAAGGCGCGGCAACCGGCGTTGGCGGAATTCTGCGCGATGTTTTTACGATGGGAGCGCGTCCGATTGCTTTGATGAATTCTTTAAGATTCGGTCCGCTGTCAGGACCATCTGCGGTAGCGGATGGTTTGAGTGCTGAAGGTCAAAACATAAATGCAAAGAATTCTCAAGCCGATGTTAAACCACCCGCTACCGCAGGCGGTTCTGACAAAGCGACCAATTACAACCGCAATAAATCCATCTTAAAAGGCGTAGTTGCGGGAATCGCGCATTACGGCAATTGTTTCGGAACGGCAACCGTCGGCGGCGAAGTCGTCTTTGACGACGCTTATAATTTAAATCCGTTGGTCAATGCGTTTGCTTTGGGAATTGTCCGCAAAGACCAGATTTTTTTTGGAAAGGCAAGCGGCATCGGAAATCCGGTTTTGTATGTCGGCGCGAAAACGGGGCGCGACGGAATTCACGGCGCAACGATGGCAAGCGCGGAATTTGACGATGAAGCACTCGAAAAACGTCCGACAGTTCAAGTTGGCGATCCATTTTTGGAGAAATTATTGCTCGAAGCGTGTTTGGAAGCGATGCGAAGCGGCGCGATTGCTGGCATTCAGGATATGGGCGCGGCTGGTCTGACTTCTTCTTCGGTTGAGATGGCGGCGCGTGCCGGAACAGGTTTGGAGCTAGATTTAACGCTTGTTCCACAGCGCGAAACCAATATGACGG
>JACCYR010000193.1 GCA_013696385.1 Acidobacteriota bacterium | reverse complement strand
GTTTCGAGCCGTCCACATTTATGTTCGGGGCGTTCCAATCCAAAATTATCGCGGGTTCTGTAATTATTGCTGTAAGCGAAGTAGGTGCATCGGCGATTCTCGCCGTCGGTTCAATCAAAAGAAAATTTGAAAATGCCGCTTTTTGCCCGGAAGAGTTAACGAATCGGATAGCATAGCGGAGCCGCACTGGCTGTCCAGCAAATTTGAGCGTGTCCGTATAATTTATTTTCTTTAAACCAAAATCCGCATCTGTAATTGGCAAACTTGTAATAAGAGTGCTGCGCGATGCGAATTCTTCTTCCGAAAGCGTTAAGGTTGAATTCAAAGGTTCGGCTAAACGATAGATGTCGGCACGCTCAATAGTTAATATACTTCCGCCGGTTGCGTTGCGGGCGGGCATTGTCCACGTCAGATTTACTTTGTTGCCGCGTTGAAAGCCTGAAATCTCTACTCTTTGAGGGACTCTTTCAATAGGCGGAAGCGGTGGTTTACGCTTGCCGCAGTTAAAACAAATAAGCAAAGCAAACATTATAAACGCTAATGTCGCTTTTTTGTTTGCTTTTTCTTTTAACATCAAAACTTTAAGCACCTCGTTTAATTACTGTTTAAGTTAAAGAACATATTGTCTGAGATTTTGGTCTTTTACCAAGTCATCAAGTTTGTTTTTAACATATTCGGAATCTAGAGTTTGATTTTTGTTTTCCAGTTCACTGCCGAGAAAACTAATTTCTTCCAAAAGCTTTTCTAAAAGCGTATGAAGCCGCCGCGCCCCAATATCTTCTGTATTTTTATTTATATTGACAGTCATTTCGGCAAGCGTCGTAATAGCATCTTCGGTAAACTCGAGGTTTATCTCTTCCGTTTTAAGCAATGCTTGATATTGCTTAATAAGCGAGTTTTTAGGTTGTATAAGTATGCGCTTAAAATCTTCTAAAGTTAAGGACTCAAGTTCAACTCGAATGGGAAAACGCCCCTGCATCTCAGGAATCAAATCAGAAGGTTTGGAAACATGAAAAGCGCCTGCGGCGATAAATAAAATATGTTCTGTATTAACCATTCCATAACGCGTGTTGACAGTCGTGCCTTCCACAATCGGCAGTAAATCTCGTTGAACGCCTTCGCGAGAAACATCCGGGTTTCCAGAACCAGATTCGCGCCCAGCGATTTTATCCATTTCGTCAAGAAAAATAATGCCTGAATTTTCAAGACTTTCAATTGCCTGACGCGTTATTTGCTCCATATCAATCAGATTTTCTTGCTCATCACGGAGAATATAAGTTTTTGCTTCGGCAATTTTTATTTTGCGGCGGACAGTTTTTGTTGGAAATAAATTTCCCATCATATCGCGCAGATTTACACCCATTTCCTCCATTCCCTGACCGCCGACAAAATCAATCATCGTATTTGAACGGTCTTGGGTTTCAATTTCAATCAAACGGTCGTCAAGTTCACCCCGTCGAAGTTGTTCGCGGAGTTTTTCACGGGTACGGTTTGGCAGGGATTTTTCTTCCAAATCTAACGAATTTTCATTATCTAAGCTGTAATTATTGGAAGACGGAAACAGAATATCAAGGATTTTTTCCTCAACATTTTGCTTAGCTCGTTCAAGAATTTCCTCATATGCGGCTTGCTTGGTCATATCAATCGCCACATCGGTTAGCTCGCGTATCATACTTTCAACATCGCGTCCTACGTAACCGACTTCGGTAAATTTAGAAGCTTCGATTTTGATAAATGGCGAATTCGCCAGCCGTGCCAGACGCCGCGCAATTTCGGTTTTTCCCACGCCCGTTGAACCAATCATCAAAATATTTTTCGGAAGAACGTCCCGAGCAATCTCGGGTGGCAGCTTTTGGCGGCGTATACGATTGCGGAGCGCGACGGCGACTGCGCGTTTAGCGTTTGCCTGCCCGACCACATATTTGTCCAATTCCGCAACAATCTGACGCGGAGTTAAGTCGTCTAATTTTAGCTTTGGCACAGTGTCCTTTATCTCGCCACTCAAATAGATAGGCATTTTTTTGTTTTAAATTTCTTCGATAATTATATCAGAGTTTGTATAAATGCAGATTTCACTCGCGATTTTTAATGATTCCTGCGCGATTTCTTTAGCGGAAAGTGCTGTATGTTTCATTAAAGCACGAGCCGCCGCAAGCGCAAACATACTGCCTGAACCGACCGAAAGCATTCCTTCGTCGGAAGAAATAACATCGCCTTTGCCCGAAATTAAAAACGCATCTGTTTTGTCGGCGACAATCAAAAGTGCTTCTAGATGGCGCAGATATTTGTCCGTCCGCCAATCTTTGCTCAGTTCAATCGCGGCTCGTTCGAGTTGTCCCTGATATTGTTCGAGCTTTGCCTCGAATTTTGATAAAAGCGAAAAAGCATCGGCGGTTGCGCCGGCAAAACCGACCAAAACATTGTCGTTATAAATCCGCCGCACTTTGCGGGCGTTGCCTTTGATAACCGTTTCGCCGAGCGTAACCTGACCGTCGCCAGCCATTGCAATTTGGTCGTTGCGGCGCACCATTAAAACGGTTGTCGAGCGTATTTTTTCAAAATCTTGTTTCATAAAAAGTTTAATGATAAATGTTTAAAGTGAAATGCTCAAATTGACAGATGCCGACAATTTGTTTGAACATTGTAAAGTTTATGAAAAGAAGACCAATAATCGGACTGACAATGCGCCTTGAAATCGAAACTCGACGCTTTTATCTCGGACGAGATTATTGCGAGGCTTTAGAGGCGTTTGGAGCAATTCCGTTTCATCTTTGTTTGATTCCCGATGAGAATTATATCGCCGAAGCGATGCAAAATTTAGACGGCATCCTTTTGCCCGGAAGCGATACCGATGTCGAACCGCTTAGTTACGGAGAAGAACCGCATCCGAAACTTGGAAGAGTGATTCCCGAAAAAGACGAAACCGATTTATTGGTTTTGGCGGAAACTGAAAAATTAAAAATGCCGGTATTGGCAATCTGTTTTGGAATGCAAATATTAAATGTTTTTCGCGGCGGCACACTTTTTCAGGACATTGAAAGTCAAATCCCAAACTGTATCAAACACGAGCAGGGAATTCCGCAAGGAAGAAATTCGCATAGTATAAAAGTTGAAGAAGAAAGTTTAATTTCGCGTCTTATAACGAAGACAGATGCAGATGTAAATATAAAAATAAATTCTTCTCATCACCAAGCAATCAAAAAAATAGGGGAAAACTTAAAAGAAACGGCGTGGGCAAATGATGGCGTGATTGAGTGCATCGAAGATACGCGAGAAGATAGATATAATTTCGGAGTTCAATGGCATCCCGAACTTTCTTGGAAAACGGATGACCTTTCAAAGAAAATATTTGAAATATTTATCGAGCAAAGCACGAATTATGCTAGTGAAAAATAGTAGATTCAAGGTATGGCAAAACTTCAACGAAAAGCAGTTAAATTAGGCTTAGAAAAGATTTTAGATGAACAGATAAATCTTCTCAAAGGTATGCGTGTCGGTTTGGTTTGCAATCCGGCTTCGGTCAACCATCAGTTTAAACACGCGGCAGATTTATTTTATGAGAATGAACATATAAATCTAACGACGCTTTTCGGACCTCAGCACGGAATTCGCGGCGATGTCCAAGATAATATGGTAGAAACGTCTCATATAATTGACAGCCGAACCGAAATACCTATTTACTCTTTGTATAGCGAAACACGCCAGCCAACTCAAGAAATGCTCTCAAGTATTGATGCGCTAGTGTTTGATTTACAAGATGTTGGATGTCGCGTCTACACTTTTATTTATACAATGGCTAATTGTATGCGAGCCTGTGCTGAATTCGGCAAAAAGATGTTTGTGCTGGATCGTCCAAATCCGATAAACGGTATAGATGTCGAGGGCAATTTATTAGAATTAGGTCATGAATCATTTGTCGGAATGTATCCTATTCCGATGCGTCACGGAATGACAGTCGGTGAGCTGGCGAAGTTTTTTAACACGGATTTTGAATTACACTGTGAACTTGAAGTTATCACAATGGATAATTGGAGCAGAGAAGATTTTTATGATGAAACTGACGCGCCATGGGTTATGCCTTCACCAAATATGCCAATAGTTGATACAACAGTAGTTTTTCCTGCAACTGTCTATCTAGAGGGAACACGAGTTTCGGAAGGTCGTGGAACAACCCGACCTTTTGAGATTATCGGTACTTCCTATATTAACGCTTTAGACTATGCAGATGCTTTGAAATCACTTGAACTTCCCGGTGTTATCTTTCGTCCGATAAAGTTTTTACCTACTTTTCAAAAATTCGCAAATGAATCTTGTAGCGGTGTGTTTTTGCACGTTATAGATAGAAATGCATTTGAACCTGTAATTACAGGTTTAGCGATAACAAAAACTATTTTCGACTTATATCCAAATGATTTCAGATGGAAAAGTCCGCCGTATGAATATGTCTTTGAGCGCAATCC
>JACCYR010000189.1 GCA_013696385.1 Acidobacteriota bacterium | reverse complement strand
TCATATTCATTGCCATTTTCGCTTGCCGCGATTCGTTTTTGCAATTCTTTCGGCGGATTAAAAAATGTATTTTTCAGCATCAACGGCTCAAAAATTTCTGCTTGAGCAATTTCATCCAAAGATTTCTCGTAAATTTTCTCCAGCAAACGTCCAAGCAAAATAAAATTCAAATCGCTATAAACGACTTTTGTGTTCGGCGGATTTTCAAGCGGTTCGGACGCGATTAAACTTGGAATTTGGAATTTGGAATTTGAAATTAGATAAAACGGTTTCCACGCGAGAAAGCCCGAAGTATGCGTCATCAAGTTTTCGATTGTAATTTTCTGCTTGTCTTTCGTATCAAATTCAGAAAAAAATTTTGTTATTTTATCCGTCAGATTTATTTTGTTTTTTTCGATAAGTTTTGCCGCCAGCAAACCTGCAATTAGCGGTTTTGTTAAACTCGCCAAATCGTAAATCGTATTAATTGTCGCTCTGATTTTTTCAGGTTCGACGACAGCAAAACCGAGCGCGTCTTGGTATACAATTTCGCCTTTTTCCGCAATCAAATAAACGGCGGACGGAAAATCTTTCGCGCTAATTCGTGATTGTAAAAAACTTGAAATTGAATTTTTCATACTTTCCCGCAAAGGTGCAAAGTTCGCAAAGAAATCCCTGTCTATCCCTGCAAATTTATTCCTAAACTTTCAAACGACTTCGATGCTTCTCAATTTTATCCAAAACCTGCAATGCCAAATCAAGCGCGCGTCGTCCGTCTTCGGCAGTAATTGGCGGCGGTTCATCATTCAGAATACAACCAATAAATGCTTCAATTTCAGTACGAAGCGGCTCGACATCTTCGACTTCCAACTGATTTACCGAAATTCCAAGAAGCGGATGAACGGCATTTGGCGCAAGCGATGTAATTGATGAAAACTTTGTTCCGTAATCCAAAACGACATAAGCATTTGATTGATAAAAGCGAGTTTTGCGAATCTTTTCCGTGCCGATTCTTGATGCAGTGATATTTGCAACCGCGCCATTTTCAAATTCGATTCTGGCATTTGCCGCGTCAACTTTGTCGCTGATTACGGGAATTCCGACGGCGCGAATTTCGGAAACTTTGACATTTTCGCCGACCAGCCACTGAATCGCGTCTAAATCGTGAATCATCACGTCCAGAACAACATCAACATCCAAACTGCGATTCGGAAACGGCGAAACGCGGTGAATTTCAAAATAAAGTGGATTTGTTACAAATGGACGAAGCGCGACCATCGCCGGATTATATCTTTCAAGTTGTCCGACCATCAATTTCGCGCCTGATTTTTCGGCGGCTTTAATCATTTTGTCGGCTTCTGCAAGTGTTCGCGCAATTGGTTTTTCGACCAGAACATCTGCGCCATTTTCGAGAAAAGCACAAGCAATTTCGCAATGCGTATCGGTCGGCGTTACTATCGAAACTGCATCGACTTTATCAAGCATTTCGCGCCAATCGGTAAAATAATCGCAGTTGTTTTCGGCGGCAATTTTCCGCGCCGTTTCTTCATCTGCATCACAAACACCGATAAAATTAGTTTTGCCGTTGTTTGAAAGTTCCGCATAATTGCGGGCGTGATGCCGTCCGAGACTGCCAACGCCAATGACGGCAGTTTTTGGATTTTGGGTTTTAGATTTTGGATTTTGGATTGTTTCCATAATTTGAATGTAACCGTGTTTTCAGCAATACTTACATTTTCCGTCAAGATGAGCGAAATAACAAAGACCAAAAAACAAAGACCAAAGACCAGTCTAATCTGGTGGATTTTCGCATTTGTAATAATCGCCGTTTATTTTTTCGGGCTTGGCTCGCTTCCGCTGGTCGGACCTGACGAGGCGCGTTATGCCCAGATTGCGCGGGAAATGTTCGACCGCGGCAGCTGGGTAACGCCAACTTTGGGCAATTTCAACTGGTTTGAAAAACCCGCGCTTTTATATTGGCTGCAGATTGTTTCTTATAAACTTTTCGGCGTTTCGGAGTTTGCGGCGCGTTTTGGCTCGGCGGTTTTTGGGCTTTTAACGATTTTTAGTTTGTGGATTTTAGGTCGGCAGTGGTCGGTGGTCGGCGGTCAGTTGTCAGTCGAAGAATCAAACTCACAGCTCATAACTCACAACTCACAATTTTCTAATTGGTTAGCTTTAATTTCCGCTTCATCAATCGGTTTGATTACATTTTCGCGGGGCGCAAGTTTCGATATTATTTTGACTTTTCCAATAACGGTGAGTTTAGTTAGTTTTTTTATTTTTGAAAAATCAAACAAAAAATTATTTACTACTTACCATTTACCACTTATCGTTTTTTACTTTTTTATCGGCGTTGCGCTTCTTGCCAAAGGTTTGGTCGGCATCATTTTGCCATTGGCGATTGTCGCTTTTTATTATCTTTTGTCTTGGAAATTTCCGGATAAAGCGTTTGTTTTCAGTTTGTTTTGGGGAACGATTTTGAGTTTGCTGGTTGCATCAATTTGGTATGCGCCGATGTATCTAAGGCACGGCTGGACGTTTATTGATGAGTTTTTTATTCAACATCATTTTGCGCGTTACGTTTCAAATAAATATCAACATCCGCAGCCGTTTTATTTCTTTTTTTGGGTTTTGCCGTTGATGACGCTGCCTTGGCTGCCGTTTTTTCTGGCTTCATTGGTTAAAATAGTCGGTGGTCAGTGGTCAGCGATCAGTAAATCAAATCCAAAACTCACCACTCACCACTCACCACTCACCACTTTTGCCTTTGCTTGGCTTCTCGTGCCGCTCGTGTTTTTCTCGTTCTCCGGCTCAAAATTGCCTGGCTATATTTTGCCTGCGCTGCCTGCCGCGCTGATTTTAACGGCGGAATATGTTTGCCGCTTTGCGGAAAAATCTCGAAAACGAAAAATCTTTGTGCAAATTGTTGCGTTGGCGACTTTCGCTTTTGTCGCTGTTGCTTTACAGTTTTTCGCAGCTGGTTTTGCGCGTCACGAAACTGTTAAAAACTTGATTGAAACTGCCGATGCACAAGGCTACACAAATGAAAAAGTGTTGAATCTGCACACAATCTCGCATAACGCCGAATTTTACGCCGCCGGAAGATTGATAAGAGATGCGGACGGAAAATTGAAAAAGTTTCTAGGTGTTTCGGAAGTCGCCGAAGAAATAAGACGCGAAGGCGCGGCAGATGTGTTGGTTTTAGTTCCGCTCGAATATCTTCAGCAATTGACCGACAGCGATTTAGTCGAAGCAAAAGTGTTGGACGAGAACGGCGAATTGGCAATTGTGCTGGTAAAAAACAAATAGTTTCCGCAATTGTTCAGCGGCGGGCTTGCCCGCTAATTCTACGAATACGTTTCTATTTACATTGGCTCAATCTGTCTGAGAGGCGCGTTTTAGTCTGTCCATCAAAGCCAAGCCGATGCCTTTTTCTTCAACCGTTTCGCAATAAATTGTTTCGATATTTTCGTGGTCGCATTGGCGGAAAAAAGCAAAAACCGAATGCGCGTAATCTTCGATAGATTTGCAGACTTTTATCAAATCGAACCTTTCGCGTGGCGCGTTTAAACCAATAAACGCGCGTTTATTTGAAATTTGAAATTTGAAATTTGAAATTAAAATTACTTTGGCTCTTGGCGAATAATGCCGATGCTTCAAACCCGGACTTTTCGGCATTTCTATTTCTGACATTTTATAAAGCCTTGTTTTCGGTTCAATTTTTTGCAATTGTTCAAGCGTTATCGCGCCTGAACGAAGCACAAGCGGAATTTCCGAAGTGCAATCCAAAACGGTTGATTCAAGTCCGATTTCGGTTTCCGTGCCTTGCAGAATACAGTTAATTCTTCCCGATAAATCTTCAAAAACCGCTTGCCAAGTTGTCGGGCTTGGTTTGCCCGAAAGATTTGCCG
>JACCYR010000188.1 GCA_013696385.1 Acidobacteriota bacterium | reverse complement strand
GCGAAAACCCTTCTAAAAGCAATTCTCCGTTTTTATAAAAAACATCTTTTTTTGTTTTATTCTTTTGATGAATAAGTGAAAAAATATAATCGGTTGCGGAATTTTCTATCTCTTTCCAACCGCTTGGCAAGATAGTCGGCATTATCTTTTGTAAATTTTCGATTGTTTCCGCGCAATTGGATCTGACTCCGATGCGCGTCCCGTAGGCTTCAAAATTTATCTGTGCCTTCCAATTGAGCCGGTTGAGTTTTTCCAGTTTCTCCAGTTTCTCCAGCCTCCCCAGTTCTCCATTCTCGATTTCTAATCCCGAACTACTATGAAACATTCTTCTAAAAATTGGTCTAATCATCTTTATTGCCAAATTGTATTGACGTTATCACAAGGGTTTTCAACAGTCAATCATTTTTAAATTTAATAATTAAACTATTAAAATATAAAAAATTTGTCTGCTTTCTAAATTTCTAAGCCTTTTATGCATCTTTATCATCCATTTTAACTTCTGGTTTTTAGCCAGAAGATAATTATTCCAATAAAAATAAATGAAATAAAGCTGTAGAGAAGTGCCACAAAACGGTGAGAGAAACCTGTAATGACAAATCTTTGATAAATATGACGGCGATGTGCCTGCCAGATTTTTTCCCCTTTCAAAATCCGGCTGAAAAAAGTTATTAACGTATCAGAAACAAACAGGAAGACCAATCCGACAGCGATTACCGGCAATAGTGAATAATTATCAGAACTTCTATTTTTTGCCAATAAAGGCAAAACCGCAAAACTATATCCCAAAAAGGCACTCCCGACATCACCCATAAAAATTTTTGCCGGCTGCCAGTTATGAATTAAAAAACCAAAACTCGACGCGGCAATCACACCGCCGTAAATTCCGACATCACCAAATCCTAAAAGTTCGCCGATAATCAGCCAACCGATTCCAGCAGTTATCGCCTGCATTCCGGCAATACCATCAATGCCATCCATAAAATTATAGGCGTTGGTCAACCATACTATCCAGAAAAAAGTCAGTATTGCTCCGAAAATCCCAAATTCGGTTTTTTCCACCAAAGGAAAATAGATTTCCCCGAAAAAACCTAATGTCAGAATTATCAGAAGTGCCGAAACAGAATGTACCAAAATCCGCCAAACAAATGAAATGTCAAAAATGTCGTCCAGCCAGCTAACCACAGCTATCAAACTCGCGCCCAACAGATAACTCCACAAAAAATTATCCGAAACAAAAATTGTGTATCCCGTATAGAAAATCAAACAAACTAAAACTATAATTATACCGCCGCCGCGCGGGGTCGGGGTCGTATGCGAGCTTCTCTCATTCGGAACATCGAAAATTTTCCGCCGCAAACTCCACCGGCGAAAAATTTCTACTCCTAAATAGGACGTAATAAAAATTATAAAAATTATTATAAATACTAAAATTTTATCCACTTAAACTCGTCTTTTGATTTTTCTGTTTTTTCTCTCAAGATACCAACGAACTTGTCTTTCGATTGCCTCCGCCATTGATGTCTGCGGCTCAAAATTATATTTTTGTTTGATTTTCTCCGCCGCATAAATATCATCCGACAGCCATTTTTCAACCGTCTCTGATATTTTTTTTATCTTTTTAACTCCTAAAATTTTTGCGTTTATCAAAAAGATTTTTCGTAGAATTTCTGTTGAAATATAGAATTTCGGTACGCTTTTATTTAATTGCTTTTCAATTTCACTAACAAATTCCTTCATCGTTATCGGCAGTGCCGCCAAATTAAAAATTTCAATTTCATCTTTCTTGTCTTTTTTCTTGTCTTTCAAAACTTGGAAAACTGCACGCGCTACGTCTTTTTTATAAATCAAAGTCTTTAAGTTTTCGCCTTTTCCAATCCATACAAAACGCCCTCTGTCAATGGCGTTGACCAGCCGCGCCACATTTCCGGTATTTTCTTCACCGATGACCGGAGCCAGTCGCAAAATTGTCAATGGAAGCGAATTTTTTTTGCAAATATCAATAGACACATTTTCGGCTTCTAATTTACTTTCAGCGTATCGAGTTTGCGGCTTGCAATCTGTATCTTCGTCAATAATTAACCTGTAATTTTGTCTGATTTGCTGTTTGTCCGGTTTTTTTATCCCGTAAATCGCCGTTGAACTAATTAGGATAAATTGTTTAGCTTTTACTTTTATTGCTAATTCAATAGTATTTTTTGTCCCCAAAACATTTACCGAATCAAATTTTTCTTTTCCCGTTTCTCCAAACTGATGCGCTAAACCCGCTGAATGAACAATCGCATCAATGTTTGAGAGTTTTTCCAGTTCGGAAAAGTTATTATAGTCAGTTATATCCGCCGCAAAAAAATTATTTTGCGAATTTTCATCTCCAAATGGAATTTGTTGTGCTGGATTTTTTCTACCAATCTGGAAAATCGTGAAATTGTTTTTTGAGAGTTCAGCTATAATTTCTTTTCCGATAAATCCGCTGGCACCCGTTACAATTACCCTCATAAAATTTTAATATTTAATATCTAATCTTTACAGATGTTATCGGACGCATAAACTAAATTGATTCCCGATATTTTTCAATGGCGACTTTGAGAGAGTGTTTTTCGAGTGCTGATTTCCGGGCGCGAATTTCCATTTCAGGAATTTTGTCGCGTTCCTGATAAATTTTGTAAATCATTTGCAGAAGTTTTTCCGGTTCGCGCGGCGGCACATACCAGCCCACTCGGTCTTCTTCGATGACCTGTGCTACTTCCGAATTTTCTTCCGTCAAAGCCAGAATCGGTTTGCCGGCGGCTAAAATATTATAGGTTCGGCTCGGCATTGCCACTCCGCGCATTTTCTTGACCAATGGAACTAAACCAATATCACAGGCATTTAAAAATAAACTTTGTTCGGAGCGCGGGCGCGGCTCTAAAATCGTTATATTATTTAACTTATTATTTCTAACCTCACGCTCTAACCATTTTCTTTTAACGCCTGAGCCAATAAATAAAAAATGAAACCTGTTGTCGTCTTTTAATTTTTTCGCACATGCGACAACGCTCTCTATATCCTGCGGATGTCCCATATTTCCCGCGTATAAAAACACAAACTTTTCCAAAAGTCCCAACTCCTGCAAAAGTCGGTTTTCGCCGCGCGACGCGGGTTCAATCTCCTCAAGCGATGCCCAATTTTGGATAATGTCAATTGGCGTTTCCCGCCCTGAATTATGATTTAATTGCGAATAAACCAGTTCTCGCATATCGCGTCCGACCACGATAATTTTTTTTGCCCCGTTGTAAAGCCAGATGTTCAAGCAATTTAACAATTTTATAAAAACCGAATCAGCCTTTAATTTGCCGACGGCAATTAATGTTTCGGGATATTTGTCTTGGATGACCAAAGTATATTCAGCACGGCGAAGTTTTGCCGCCAAAGCTGTTACAAACGGCAGCGAAGGCGGAGCGGAAACGACCAAAACATTTTCACCTCGGTTAAACTTTAACAAGGATTTAACGAAAATTGATGCGCCTTGCGTCAGCATATTTAATAATCGAAAAACCAACACATCCTTGTTTAAGGTTGTACTCCAGACGCGAAAAATTTCGACCCCTTGGTGAAAATCTTTTTTCGCCGCACGAGTGCCGCGTGCCGCATAATTCGGCTGTCCACAGATTACTTTGACATTATATTTTGCCGTCAATCCTTCGGCAATTCCGGTCATATAATAACCCGTCTGATTATTTTCGGGATAATAAAGTTCCGTTACGACCCAAAGGCGATTTTGGATGTTATTTTTGCGTTTCTCGCCTTGCTCCATTTCCCCAGTTACCTTCTGAAATTTTAATTAGAAACAATATGTCAGCTGATGTGCTTTCTTAAACTTGTGTATCCCAAGACAATTTTACTGACGGTTTGAGCGACATTCTCCACCAGATATTCCGGCGGGGCAGTCCAATCGGCGGGTTGAGAAATTGCCAGTCTAACTGCCCTTAAAATTGAGTCGGTGTCTGCACCGCTCAGTATATTGCTTCCAACCTCGATTGTTTCCGGTCTTTCCGTCACATCGCGTAATGTTATATTTGGAATTCCAAAAATGGCGCATTCCTCCTGCACCGTGCCGCTGTCGGTTAAAACTGCTGACGCATTTTTTTCCAATTTGACGAAATCAAAAAATCCTAATGGTTCAAGCATCTCAATTTCTTTCGATGAAGGTTCTAATCCAAATTTATTAAATTTATCGGCTGTCCGCGGATGAACGCTAACCAACATTTTTTTGCCGAAATTTTTGACTACTTGTTTAAATCCGTCTAAAAATTTTTGCAATCTTTCGGGTTTATCCACATTTTCCGACCGATGGAGCGTTACCAAAAAATAATCAAAGGCTTTGACATTAAATTTCTCTAAAGCAGAACTGTCCTCGATTTGCTGTGAATAAATATCTAAAACTTCTTTGATTGGATTTCCAGTAACGAAAATTCTTTCCCGTTCGATGCCTTCATTTACCAGATTTTCTTTGCTCCTGTCGGTGTAAGGCAGTAAAATTGTGCTTGAATGGTCAATTATTTTTCGGTTCACTTCTTCCGGCACACGGTTGTCAAAACACCGATTCCCCGCTTCCATATGAAATACCGGAATGCCGCGCCGCGCCGCTACAATTGCTGACAAAGCACTGTTAGTGTCACCGAGAATTAAAATTTTGTCAGGTCGATATTGTTCCAAAACCTCATCGGTTTTAGCCAAAATCTGACCGATTTGCGAGCCAAAACTATTTGCTTTAATGCCGAAGTGAATATCCGGCGGGCGAACTTCCAATTCTTTAATAAAAATATCGCTCAAACTTTCGTGATAATTTTGTCCCGTGTGAACCGTTGTATGTTCACAGTATTGGTCAAGAATTTTTAACACCGGACTTAATCTGATTATTTCGGGGCGTGTCCCGAAAATTGTCATTATTTTCATTTTTCTAATTTTTTAGCTTTTGGCTAAAAATTGGGCGATTTCACTGCTCGATTGTCCCAAAAGTTCACGTAAATTCTCGATTGAAAGGTTTTTATCTTTTGAAGAATACTCTGCCTTTAGTGCCGGAACGTACTCCGCTTCTCCGCGCAGTTCCGGCAGCATAGGTAAAATCACATAATAACCGCCGCGTTCAACCGTACGAAAACATTCTTCTTCCGACACCATTATCTCGTGAACTTTTTCACCCGGACGGATGTCCGTGAAAATTATCGGCAATTCTTTTTTAATCATCAAGGCTTTTGCGACATCAACAATTTTTGCCGAGGGAACTTTCGGAACAAAGGTTTCTCCCGGATTCCCGCTTTTGATTGCCGCAAAAACTGTGTCAACTGCCCGGTCTAAACTCAACAAAAAGCGTGTCATTTCTTCTAAAGTAACGGTTAAAGGTTGATTATTCCGCATCTGCTCGACAAAGAGCGGCACAATCGAGCCGCGCGAGGCGATCACATTTCCGTAACGGACGCACATCAAACTTGTGTCGGTGCAATCGCGGTTAGCTTCAATCAAAATTCTTTCCTGCAGAGCTTTCGTCATTCCCATCACATTTATCGGTTTACAGGCTTTATCGGTAGAAATTCCAACAACCGTTTCAACCGCTAAATTATTTTCACGGATTGCCCGTGCGACATTGACCGCTCCATACACATTTGTCATGACGGCTTCAAATGGAAAATACTCGCACGACGGAACTTGTTTTAATGCCGCCGCGTGAAAAACAATGTCAGCTTCGCGCATCGCCGTCAATAATGACGAATAATCTCTCACATCGCCAATCCTGAATTTTAATAAATCTTGCGAATTTTGATAGATAATATCGTCAGTGGCGGCTTTCCGATGCAGAAAATCCAGCCGCATATAATGTTGTTTGGCTTCATCACGCGAAAAAACGGTAACTCCAGCAGGTTTTCCCATCTCCCCGGTTAAAATTCTTTTGACCAGAGTTTGCCCAAGCGAACCGGTCCCGCCCGTTACCAAAATTCTTTTACCTTCCAAATTGTTCATTTTTTCCAATCTTTATATGGAGTCGGGTCATTTGCCATAACTTCAATCATTTTTTTCCAACTGATTGGCTCAAATCCAATCTTCCTTCTCAATTTTGTTGAATCGAGGCTTCTGTCAATCTTAAATTCTGCAAACGGCTCAATCTCTATATCAGCTTTGTAAGCGGATTTAATCAGCTTTAAAAGCTCAAATTTATTTATCGGCTGACTCGACAGATGGTAAATTCCATCCAAGTTTTTATGATTGACCAGCAAATCGGCAAGAATATCAGCAAAAACAATTGTCGGAAAACCCGAATAGACCGCATTGGTAAAACCCTTTACTTTTTTTCCTTGATTACTTAGAAACCATTCAACAAGGCTATGACTTGTCTTGAGTTCCCGACCAATAATAGATGTTCGCAATGTTAAGCAATTTTTTCCCTCGACTTCGCCTAAATTTTTACTTTTGCCATATAAATCTACGGCATCCGACAAGTCTGTTTCCTCATAATTCCCTTTTTTTCCGTTAAATACACAATCAGTGCTGATATTTATTAAACGGGCTTGGTTTTTCTCTGCAATTATCGCCAGATTATGAGGAAAGATTGAATTTATCGTCAGAGTTTTAACCACATCTTGAGAAGTTTGAATTTGTTTAATAATTCCGACAGCATTGATTATAACATCGGGACGAATTTTATTTATAACTTTTTCAACTGACTTGAGATCTTCAACATTCAGATTTTCTATGGTTTTCTTCTTGTCTAAAATTCCAAATTTTTTATATTTATTAAAATCACTTTTGATTGTTGTCCAGACATCAAATTTCTCTTTGAAAATTTGAACTAATTTATGTCCAAGCATTCCGCTGCCGCCAATTATTAAAATTTTCATAGTTAAAGAGATTAATTAAAAGTCTGCTGACCAACACTAGAAGTAACTTAGAAGATAACTAATATATTATATTACAGAATTTAACTTATAGGTTTTGAACTAATATCTAAGCTATATTCTAAAACTCTTAAAGTATTTTCTTCGACATTTATATCCGACAACCAATCAATTGCAAATTTTCTTGCATTACTTGAGAATTCACTATAAGTTTTATTATCTATACTTAAGCAATAATTAATTAAATTTACCCATTGATTTGGTTTCTCCAAAGATAAATCCCAACCGATTCGTTTTTCTTCTAGGTTTAACCAAGGTGTCCTGTCACTAATAATTAAAGGACAGCCCGCCGCTAGTGCTTCTATAAAAACGTGACCAAAGTTCTCGCTTAAGGTTGGCAATATAAAAAAGTGATATTCAAATAGTTTATTAAGAACTTCCTCATATGGCAGGAGTCCTTTATACTCAATTTTTATGTTCTCCGGCAGATTTTTTATAATTTGCCGGGCTTCCGCCCAATAATCCTTATCTTCTAAATTCCCAAAAATATCAATTTGTAAATTCCCATTTATCTTGTCTAATAAATCTAAAAGCCAATTAAAGTTTTTTTTCCGCATAAAACGTGAAAGAAAAACCATTTTTGCTTCTCCAATATTTTTTTGAGGTTTTAATCTCTGATTATAATCTTCGAGAAACATCCGCGACGGCAGGTTCGGAGCAACAAAAACTTCCCCTCCGCTTCCCTTTATTCTTTCAGATTCATATTTTTCAAAATCAGATGCGGTTTTCCAAATTAGATTTTCATGCAAGCCCAAGTTTTTAGCCAGTTTTAGGAAAACTTTCTTTTTTTTTGGTTTTATCTTTAAAGCCCCGTCTGAAATTTCACCCTCAGGCGCGAGGATGATATTTAACTTTGGAATGAGCGACAATCTGCGTAACATCAAAACGAAAATGGACAAAGGTGAAAATACACTGTTGAGATAAACGGAATCTGGTTTGGTTTCAATAATTAGTTCACGAAGTTTCGAGATTTTCACGTTATTTTTTGACAGATAAAAGACTCTTGCGCCTCTGACATTGTTCCAACCATTTATCTTTACACCTTTATATTGAATATTGTCGCCGTCGTGGTCGCGTGTAACAATCCAAAAATCAAATCTGTCTTTCAGACGGTCAACCATATTGACAATTGTCCGCAAACTTCCGCCGCGCTTATATCCCGGCAAATAATAATTACAGATTACTAGAATCGTGGGCTTTTTGTATTCAATTTGTTTAATCGGCATCTTAATTTTAATATATGTTTACCGGATTTTATCAAGTATTTCACCATAAAGTTCTTCGTATAAACCGGCTATATATGAGGATTCAAATCTTTTGACATTAATAATCCCCTTTTTAATCAAATCCCGTCTTAAAGATTCATTGTTAATAATATTGGATATTCCATTTCTGATACTTGTTATGTCTTCCGGCTCAATCAGAACCGCGCCTTCGCCGGCTACTTCTTTCATTGGACTAAGGTTGCTGGTGATAACCGGACTTTGCATGGCTTGAGCTTCTACAATCGGCAAACCGAATCCTTCATAAGTTGAACAAAAAGTTACTATATCAGCTTTTTCATATTCATTTCTAATCTCCAAATCATTTAAGTTGACGGCATTTTCAAAAAAAATTTGATTTTCTGTTAGAGCGGCAAGAGTTTCATTATCAATTTTGCCGATGATTCTCAACCTGCAATTTATTCCCTTTAAGGCTTTTATGACATTACTCAAATTTTTATTGGGCGAGGTCCCGATTTGCAAAATCGTCGGACATTGCAAATTAAATTTCTTTCGAGTCTGATTATAAAAATGCTCTTGAAGCGGATTTTCGATAACTCTTATTTTTGCAGCGTCGCATTTTGTATGTCGTAAAATTTCATTTTTAGTAGCTTCAGAAATTGCCGTTACATATTTAAGTTTTTTAATTGGTAAATCAAAAAATAATTTTTTTAAAACAAACCGGCGCAAACCCCTCCGGAAATATAAAATTCTTAAATCGTGAATGGTTAAAACCGTTTTTTCTCTCGGTAAAACCAAAGCTATGAAATGAATATGA
>JACCYR010000362.1 GCA_013696385.1 Acidobacteriota bacterium | reverse complement strand
AAGCCAGCGCGACGTGAAGCGCGTCGGCGATAAATCGGCGGTGAAATATGCCGCGTGAAATGTAGCCTTCGGCTAAAATTGCGACTTCTTCGGCAAGTTCAATAGTTTCAAGCGGTTTAATCAGTTTCAGATAACCAGTGCGATGCGGTTCGGCAACCTGTTCAAGTTCGCGGCAGACGAGAATCGAACTGAAAGCGCGATATTCTGTAAGTTCGTGTTCCCACCAGCGAATCGTCAAATCGCGCCGAAAAGGTTCGCCGTTGTCGAGATACGCCCCGACGACCGATGTTTCCAGATACAAACTTTGTTTCATCTCTATAAGTCCAAAGTCCAATGTCCGAAGTCTAAAGTCCAATGTCGGAAGAACGAATTGACTTTGGACTTTAGACTTTGGACTACTGCACAATCGGCACAAAAACCACTTTTGAGTTTGCGAAATCAAAAGTTAAACGATAATTTTTCAAAAAATTTCCGCCTAAAATTCCGGCTTGTGTAAAACCCGAAGTTTCGTTTATGACATCTAAATCAAGCGCAATTGCCGTAATGCTTTCACGGCTGTGCGTGCCGAAAGTAACACGCGGAAGCAAAGACAAAGACACATTTTCGATAACGCCCGCCGCTCCAATGACGCGCATTTTTTCATCTCTGATAAAGCGGTTGATTTCCTTTGTATTTGCGAGTTCATCGGAGATGACGGAAACGCTTGCACCCGTGTCAATGATAAAATTCAACGGTGATTCGATGCCTTCAAGTTGCACTTCGCCGCTTAGAAAACCGCTTGAAGTAAGGCGCAAAGGCAGCGACAGCAATTCGCCGCCAGCTTTTTGACCGTCAGCCAAATCTTTTTTCTTTAACGCAAACGTCGAATTTCCGTAATCTATCGTCGTTAAAAATTTTGAAATCAACGCCAACCCGATATAACCGTCAATTTTCTCGTTCTTAGAATGAAATTCGCGGATATAAACCGGCACATTTGTAATTTTCACCTCACCGATATTAACTGATTTCAAAAATCCATAGACGATTTCAAATTTGCCCGCGCCGCCGATGGCATTTGCCAAACCGCCTTTCGTAATCGGTTTAATTTTTAAATTTTTTGCCGTTTCACGAGAAATTACGGAAATACCCGAACCCGTATCCAGAACAAAATTCAGCGGCTCATCTTTATTATTGATTTTAACCTGAATAATCGGACGATTATTTGATAAAACAAAGGAAACGACGGTTTGATTTTCGCCGCTCAAATTATACAAAGACTGTTTAACATCGAGATAGCGCAAAAAGTTAATCAGCCCTTTGATGCGGTCGCGCCGTTCAGCGTCGGTTTGCGGCGAAATCTGCAAAAACTTTTCATAAGCCGCCGCCGCCGCGTTATATTTTTCGGCGCGAGCTGAAACCTGGGCGAGCGTGAACATAAAATCCGGGTCATTTGGCTCAAAATAAACGGCGGTTTGTAATTTATCGAGACCGCTGGAAATTCGATTTTCGTAAAAATCCAACGTTCCTAATCCCGCCCAAGCCAACGCTTCTTTTTTATCAAGCTGCAAGGCGTTTACGAAAGAAAGTTTTGCTTCGTTAAAACTTCCCGCGCTTAAAAGTATTGCGCCGAGAACCGCAAACGCAAAGGAATTTTTCGGCTCAGCTTTGGCAACCTCAAACGCAAAATTAAATGCCTCAATCAACTGTCTTTGTTTTAAGAGAAGGTAAGCCAGAATGAGTTTGGCTTTTGATTCCTGCGGAGCGATTTTTATAACGCGGCGCAGAATTTTTTCCGCTTCTGCCATCTTGCCCTTGCGCGTCAGTTTTTCCGCTTGCTTAATTAATTGGCGAGTATCATCAGATTCTGATTGCCGCACATTTTCATCTGCCGAAGCAAAAACCGCCAAACTGACGACCAATGAACAAATCCAAATCAGACTAACTAAACGCTTGATGTGGAAAGGGAATTGAAAAACGCCCGTCAAGAAAACTTTATATCTCATAACTTCCTCCTTTCCATTTTCAGAAAAACTTCTTATTTAAGAATTTCGCCCGTCTTTAATGACCATAAAACCAAATCAAGTTCGTCAAAATCAATTTCTGTAATCAAAGCTAAATTTTTTAGTTGTTCTTCAACCGTTAGATACCTCAATCTGGTATTTGGTGGCTTTGGGTCGTCAATAATTTTCAGTTCGGCTAAACTTCGCAAGATGTGTTTATCAAGAATGGCGTAACCTTTTAATCCGATGTTTCGCAAAAAATGGCTGGCTTCTTTGTAACCTAAGCCTTTAATGCGTTTTTCTTTGACGAGCCAATCGCGCCGTTCCAGATGATTGTCAAAACTTTGCAGTTTTTCGCGCAGACGCATTTTGCAATGTTCCTGCAAAAAATCACGCGAAGCGATGATATAACTTGCTCGCGCATTCGGGTAACGATGTTTCCCACGCAAAGCGTCGGCGAGTTCCGTTTGATTTCCGCTCATTAAAAGTGGTCTGACCGCTTCGATTGAGCGAAATCCCATTCGCGCCGAACAACCGCCGGTAAAGAAACAAAAAACCATTTCTTCCCACAAGCGTTCATCCGTTTCCGTTTTCCAAACTGCTTCAAATTCCGCCAGCCGCGCACCGATTTCCTTGCGTCTTTCAGCATGCGCCGCTTTTATTTTTTCAATCGTTAAAGGTTGCTGTTCTTTTTTCACAAAACTTGTTGATTTCTGCTTAATTTTATGAATTTTATCAAGTAATTGTCAATGTTTTTTCTTAAACAAAAAACGCCGAAGCGGAAAGTTGCTCTCGGCGTTTTAAGATAAATTAAATTTCAGTTGTTAGTTAATTTCCTGATGGAGTTATTTGCAGAAATACATCCCACGCCCAGCGTCCAACCTGCGCTCCTTGTGCATCCCACACTTTTGCCCGATACCGAAACTCATTGCCAAATTCATCCGTCCGTTTCGATTCCTTGTATTTCAAGTCCATCTCTGTGATGTTCAGTGTCGGAAGTGTCGAAAGTTCACTTTGCTCGGACACGCCGTTGTGATTGGTGTCTTGCCATAAGCGCAAACTGCTGAATATCGCATCTTGATTGTCTATTGTGCCGTCTGCGTTTCCGCCATTTGCTGCTTTGTCATATTCGGCAAGTGCCAGAAAACCGTTTTTATCGTTTGCTGCCGGTTGTGCTGTCATATTGCCGAACATTTCTTGTGAAGAGTCAATCAAACCGTTTCCGTTGCGGTCATGGTTAGTAATGCATTATTTCTACCTTCGTCAACTCGGTCAAAAAAAAATTAGAATCTTTTGTATCTCGTTTATACCACACTCTCCTATTCCAAAAAGTGTTGTCGGTAAAAAGAACTTCTTTAACTACAATTTCTATACCTTTAAAATTTTTTGGATAACCTAAAGCCAGTAAATCAGCTTTTAATGTTTCATAACGTGGTTTGTCTAAAGTAATGGTTATAATATCTTTGGGTGCAATTTTTACATCTGAAGGATTTTCTATATTACCATAACTTATTATTTGTCCGAAAGGTAATTTATCTTTCGGCAAAACTGCCTCAAAATTTCCCGGTCTTTTAAATACTAAGTCCAAAGCGAGATAACTAATGTGTTTATCAGAAACATTCTCAATTTTGATTTCCAATCCTTTATACCACTCACTTGTTCTAGCAAAAGGCTTGTCAAAATTAATTTGATTACTATCTGTTTTTATTGAAATAATATTAACGGGTTCATTAGCAATTTTTTTTTGCTTTATAATTTCTTCGTCTTGTGAAGTTACGCTTATGGCGGACAAAGCTACAAAACAAAACGTCGCTATAAAAACTAATAGAGTTCTTGTTTGTGATTTTTTTTCATATTTTCTCCTTGATAACTAGTAGTAAGAAAAGGAACCACAGAGCATTGTTTGTAAGTTAGCATACGCCATAATTTTCTAGGAAGGCAAATTTGAGTTACAAACAATCCGTGAATTCCTAATTTTCGTCCTTGAATAGAGGTAGTATCACAGAAAAAAATAAGTAGCAAGATTCTTTGGAAATTTTTTCAATTTACTCTTGAAAAAACTTTCCTTTTAGTTATTTGTAATGTATAAGCAATATGAATTGCTTCCATAAGCAATTCTAAACTAGTGCATCCAAAAAAGAGTAAAACTCATCTTAAAAATCGCCTGTTGGCAAAATACAAAAAAAGTTTTTGTATTTAAAAATTATGATGGTATAATGCAGTCAGCCTTCTCACTTTCAGACCGAAAGGGAAGCCTGCCAAAGCATCAAATTTAAGAAAATATGAATAATTTCACTAAGAATAAAGTTATTTGGCTAAGTGTCGCCTTTGTGTTGTGGATTGGTTCGACAGTCGCCGTTTTCGGACAACCCGTTTACACCCGACCGACAAATCCGACACCTTCGCCGAAACCTCTGCTGCAGTCGAATGGCGGTCAAACAAACAATGTAAATCCAGCTTCGTCATCAACGCCGCTGGTAACAAAAACCGGAAGTTCCGCCGCCGTTAATATGCGGAAAACTTCTTTTCCAGTTCTCGCCGACATCGAAATTCCGGGCTATTCGGGCGTTTTGGTCGAAGACATCAACGGCAATGTGGTAATAGATGACAACTCGAATTTTGCTTTCAATCCGGCTTCAAATGTCAAAATCGCCACCGCTTACGCCGTTCTGAAAACCTTCGGTCCTAATTATCGTTTTCCGACAAATGTCTGGACAGATGGGCAGATTGACCAGATAAGCGGCACGCTTTACGGCAATTTATTCGTATCGGGACGCGACCCGATGTTTAATCTCGAACACGGCGTTAATATCACGCACGAACTTAACCGTTTAGGTATCCAGAAGGTCGAGGGCGATTTAGTTGTAACCGATAATTTTACAATGAGTTACAACACTTCGGCGGAGCGTGCCGGTTCAAACCTTCTCGCCACGATGGATTCGGCAAAGCGTTCGGTTGCCGCCAATCGCGCCTGGCAAAACTATCTGATTAATTCCCGGAAATCGGATGTCGTCAGAACCGTTCCGAGCGTTTCGGTGTCCGGCGGCATTTATGTCCAATCGCTTCCGTCCAACGCCAGACTTTTATTTTCACACGAATCTGCGCCGATGCGCGAAATTATTAAGGTTACGCTTTGTTATTCAAACAATTTTTTGGCTGAACGCTTGGGCGATATGCTCGGCGGCGCATATGCCGTAGCGCGAATCGTTCAGCAAAACGCGCAAATTCAGCCCGCCGAATTTTACCTGCAAACCGCCAGCGGACTCGGCATTAATCGGGTTACGCCACGCGCAATGATGAATCTTTTGCGGGTTTTGCAGAAAGAACTGGCAAAAAATAAAATGACCTTTGCCGATATTATGCCGGTTGCCGGAATTGACAGAGGCACACTTGAAGGACGTTTTGACACCGATTTTTCGCGCGGCAGTGTCGTCGGTAAAACCGGAACATTGGGCAGTACGGATGGCGGAGTCAGCAGTTTGAGCGGTGAGATGCAAACCAATAAAGGCAAACTTCTTTTTGTGATTTTCAATCAACGCGGAAGCGTCGCCCGTTTCCGCAGTTTTCAAAATTCGCTGGTTTCCTTGATTCAAGGTCAACTAGGCGGCGCGGCACCCGTGGTTTATACCGAAATTCCGCTTGACACGCGGCTTGCCAATACGCGGATTACTTACCCAAATATACGCGCCAAAACCAACGAATAAACTATTTTTATCATTAAGCTATTTCAAAAATCCGAAAAAGTTTTGAGTTCCAACTAAAGGTTGGCTAATTTGTAAGGAAAAAGCCAACCTTTAGTTGGAACTCAAAACACTTGAACTCAAAACGCCCGGAATCTGTTTTTGAGATAGCTTTATATTGAAAAGTAAAGGGAGGCAGGAAAATCTTGCTTCCCTTTACTTTTTGCTTTGCGATTTATCAAAAAGAATACGATAATTCGTTTGCAAAAAGCAGAGCAAGATGAACGAAATCAAAGAAACATTTCCGTCAGAGGAAACGCCCGAACTTTTAGCCGAACCTGAAACGCATTCTGAAGCACAATCTGAAAAACCGGCAACCAAACAAACCAGTGTTGCAAGAAGCGCGGGAATCGTTTCAATTGCAGTTATGTTTTCGCGTGTTTTAGGTTTGGTGCGGGAAATGATTTTTGCGCGTTATTTCGGTGCGGGCTTTCTCTACGACGCTTATCAAGCAGCTTTTACAATTCCGAACGTCTTGCGCGACCTTTTTGCCGAAGGTGCTTTGTCAGCCGCATTTGTCAAGGTTTTTACCGATTACCAGATTAACAAAAGCGAAGCGGAAGCGTGGAAACTTGCCAGCCTTGTCCTAAACGCTTTAGCCGTTGTTTTAAGTATTGTAACTATTGTCGGTATTCTTCTTACGCCATATCTGGTGTCAATCGTGGCTTCCGGTTTTTCTCCCGAAAAAGCGGCTTTAACCGTTACGATGACCCAGATAATGTTTCCTTTTATCTTACTTGTCGCGCTGGCGGCAGTCGCCATGGGCGTTTTAAATACTAAAGGAATTTTCGGCATTCCGGCTTCGGCTTCGACGGTTTTTAACATTGTTTCGATTTTTGTCGGACTTGGTTTTGCATATTGGCTGAGCGGCGGCGGTTGGAACGCGGCACAGGATAAATACACTGTTCCGGCGGTTTCGGCACAATGGGCGATTCTTGGAATGGCGATTGGAACGCTGATTGGCGGCGCGGCGCAGTTTTTGATGCAGATTCC
>JACCYR010000180.1 GCA_013696385.1 Acidobacteriota bacterium | reverse complement strand
GCTTCTTACCGCTTGCAAGGGCAGTCTTTTTTAATCGAAAATGCGCCGCGAGAAGAAGTTACAGATTTATTTAAGCAAAACGAAAATTCGGTTTCGCAGATGGCTTGGGCTTGTTTTGTCTATTCGCTTGTGCCGTATCTGGGAATTTTGTTTATTCCTTTTACCTTTCTGGTCGGCGGTTTTGGCTATTTTGTTTCGCTTCGCCAACCGCGTTTGGGCGGGCGCAAACTTGCGTTGGTCAGTTTTGGATTGAGTTTTGCGGTGTTGGCGGTTCAAGTATTTTTATGGTGGTTGCTGTATATTATTCCCGAACTTGCAAGACAAATTTAGCCACACAGGACACAGAGAACACAGAGAAAAAAGGAGAAGAGAAAGTTCAAAATAGCTTTTAAAACATTAATTGTTTAATCAAATAAAACTCTCTGTGTTTTCTGTGTCCTCAAAAGAATTTCTCTGTGAACTCTGTGTTCTCTGTGGCTAATATCTTATGAAAATTGCGAAAATCATCAGTTCAAATTCTCATATTGATTATATCGGGCGCGTAATTGACGAACTCGATACGGCAACGCCGCCGACTTCAGAAGACTACGGCTTCGCGCAGTTTGTCAATTTACCGCTTGAAGACGAAACAGAGATTGTCGGCGTGATTTACAATTCGATGCTTGTCAATCCTGAATATGCCAGTTTTGGTCCGCGTCTTTCGCCGAAACCCGAACTCGGAAATTTTAGTCCCGATTATCTCAACGAACAAGGTTTTTTGATTGGAATTCTGCTGCTCGGCGTAAAAAATAGTTTAGAGAAAATAACCCACGGAGTTCCGCGCCGCGTCGTTCCTGCCGGACAAGATGTTTATAAAATTAAATCAAACGAAGTCAAAAATTTTCACACCGACGAAAACGATTGTTTGCAGATTCATTATTATTCGCAAGTTGTCGCGCACGCCGGACTTTTCGCCGTTCCGCTGCTTGAAGCCATCATCGAACAACTAAGTTTAGATTGCTCGGAATCCGACAACCAACGGCTCGGCGTATTAAAACAAACTCTTGCGTGGCAACGCGCCTTTGGCGGAATGCGTCTATAAATTGGCGATTTTAGATTTTGGATTTGCGATTGGAAATTTTCCGATAAAGAGGTTTTATGAAAAAAATAATGTTTTTAAGTTTCTTGGTGTTTTCATTTTCCGTTTTGGCTAACGCGCAGACGCGTCCGGCGGAGAAAAAAACCGAGCCGAAATCAGAGCAAACTTCGATGCCGAAAACATCCGCGCCGGCTTCTTTTCAAGCGAAATACGAAGGCGGAATGTTCGGATTTGATAAGCGGGAAACGGGAACTTTGAAGTTTGACGACATCAACGAAAGACTCGTTTTTTTCGGTAAAAGTCAAAAGGAAATGTTTTCGATTCCTTACAAATCAATGCTTGTCGTCTACCCGCAGTCAAGGTCGGTGCGTTCGACAACCGGAACGGTTGTCAGCGCAATTCCGCTTCCGGGCGCAGGTTTAGCCGGTTTGATTCGTGAAAAACGCCGCTATCTGGTAATCAATTACGACGACCTGGACGTTGACGCAAAAGGTGTTGTAAATTTCAAACTCGGCAACAAAGAACTGCTTAATGCGGTTATTAACACATTAGGCAAAAAAGCCGAACTCACACAGCGCGGCGGTGCTTATTATCGTCCGAAAGAAAAATCTTAAAAAAGACATTAAAATAACGCGAAGTTTATTTTTTGGTGTCTTTTGCTTTTTATGTTAACGTGAGTTCGATTTTAACTTTTCATCATAAAACATCTGATAAACGCGGTGATTCGCCATCACTTTATAAACATAATCTTTCGACTGCGAATAGATAATTTCGGGAACATAGCGGTCAGGATTATCTGATTCGGCACGCGCCAGCCATCGCTTCATATTGTCTTCGCCGCCGTTATAGCTTGCTGCAACCGCCGCCAGTTGATTGGGAAATTGCTTAAACAAATTCGATAAATACTGCGAACCGAAAACAATTGCCGTCGGCGGATTATAAAGTTCGTTCTGCTTGAAGTTTTCGCGCCCAAGTTCCGATGCGATTTGATTGGCGGTAGTCGAAATAAACTGCATCAAGCCGCGTGCCGCCGCGTTGGATTTGACATCGGCGCGAAAACGCGATTCCTGCCGCATAATCGCTAAGATAAAACGCGGGTCAACATTTTTTTCAGGCGCAAATTTCAAAAGCGAATCAACATAAGGAGTTGGATAAAGCAGTTCGATTTGCTCGCGCGGAATCAGTTCAAGCTGATAATCGGCGGGAACGTTTCGCCAGAGCGGTTCGATAAAGCCAACAGCGCGGTTTGCCATCTCACTGCGTTTGTAAAAAACCGCTAAAGTGTAATTTAGTCCTTCGTCCTTTGTACTTTGTCCTTTGCTTTCGGTGTTCTGATAACTGATAACTGATAACTGTTGACTGATTTCCAATTCCGGCGTTCCTTCATCATAAAGTCCCAAAAATAAAAGCTCGTCGGCTAAAGTTTTGTGATAATTCTCGTTTGCCGCATCGCGCTTTTCTTTCAAAACTTCTTTGCGTCCAAATTTAAGAAGTTTGTCGCTTGGAATTTTTTGATAATCGGGAAGCTGAGGGTAGCTTTTTCGGACGATTGCCAACATTTTACTGCGAATTTCTGCCGCGTCTGTCAAACGCAAAACGGCTTGCGCGGCTTTTCTCTGTGCTTCGGCGTTTCTGGCTTCGATATTTGTTGTTAATTCGCCTATTTTTTTCGTGATAAAAGGTCTTGCTTGCTCGCCCGTCGCCAATGCTTTTAATCTTTCAGTTGCCCGCCAGCCGTAATACTCATTTCTGCCGTCAGGAATTAAAAGATATGTGTCAATTGCTTCGTCAAAACGATTAAGATTTTCCAGCGCGAAACCTTTTAAAAAAGTAATTTCGGCTTTGTTCGTGCCGCCCGGAACTCTCGTTCCGCCTAAATCGGGAAACATCAGCAAATTGTTTAAATCCGAAAGCGCGTTTGTCCAATCGTTTTGCGAAATATGGATTCGCGCTTGGGCAAAAAGCGCGAGTGCTTCGGGCAATTTATCTTTAAAATCAGCTTGCGTTTTTGCCGTCCATTTCAGCGCATTTGAATCTTCGCCGGTGTCGCGCAGAATATCCACGATATTCAAATAAGCGCGTTCCAAATTGTCGGCATCGGGATATGTTTGGATAAATTTTTGATAACGCGC
>JACCYR010000152.1 GCA_013696385.1 Acidobacteriota bacterium | reverse complement strand
CGCGTTTTCGCACAGATATTTGATGCTTTCGGTCATCTGTTTCGGTCCCGTTCCGCAGTTCATCCCGATAACATCTATCGGAAAAGGTTCAAGCGCGGTCAGCGCAGCATTGATTTCCGTGCCGTTGAGCATCGTGCCGAAAGTTTCAATAGTAACTTGCGCGATGACGGGAATTTTTACTTTTCTTTCAGCGAAAAAATCAAAAATCGCGGCAAGCGCGGCTTTTGTCTGTAAAATATCCTGACAAGTTTCGACGATAAACAAATCAACGCAGCCGTCAAAAAGTCCGCGCACTTGTTCTTCGTAATTTCGTTTCAAATTAAGAAAAGAAATATGTCCGAGCGTCGGCAATTTCGTTCCCGGTCCAATTGAACCGGCGACAAAGCGCGGCTTAATTTTTGTGGAAAACTCGTTAGCGATATTTTTCGCCATCTGCGCGGCGCGTAAATTCACGTCGTAGGCTTTATCAGCAATTCCGAATTCCTGCAAAACAACCGTGTTGCCGCCGAAAGTATTGGTTTCGATAACGTCGCTGCCAACTTCCAAAAACGCGCGATGCACATTCAAAACCGCGTCGGGGCGCGTGTAAATCAGATTCTCCGAGCAATTTTCAAAATTCGCGCCGCCAAAATCATCTAATGTCAGATTCTGCGCCATTAGATTTGTTCCCATCGCGCCGTCGAAGACGACGATTTTTTCTTTTAATAAATCTAAAAATTTCATAGTTGTCGGTTGTCAGTTGTCGGTTGTCGGCAGATGTCTTTTCTGACAACTGACAAATTAAAAAGCCTCGCCGAAACAGCACGAGACTTTTGTAAGTTAAATACTTTTTGTCTTGATAGCTGTTTAGCGATTTTTTTCGTGGTCGCAAGTTGCTGTAACTCACCACATCTTGAAGTTAAGAGTTTACAGAGTTGTGAGTTGTGAGTCAACTCGAAAGCCTTGCAGAACTTCACCAAATTTCACGCGGATTTAGTTCAAATCCCTTCAAAACATCTTCGCCGCTTACTTTTTCAGGATTATCTAAAACTTCAACTTTGCCGTTCCCGCGATAAACGTGAACCTTCTTTTCCATCGGGTCAATCAGCCAGCCGAGTCTGACACCGTTTTCGATATATTCCGCCAATTTGTCCTGTAAATCCTTCAAAGCGTCGGTTGGAGAACGAAGTTCAATGACAAAATCGGGAACGATTCGCGCAAATCTTCTGCGTTCTGCCAGACTTAATTTTTCAACTCTTCCCCTTAAGATCCAAGATACGTCGGGTGAACGCTTTGCGCCGTTAGGAAGCGTGAACATTGTCGAAGAATCAAAACTCATTCCAGTTCCATCCTCTTCCGTCCAAACATCAATTCTTCGAGTTAAGCGGCTGTTTTTCCAGCCCGATTCCATACTTGTCGGCGGCATAATGATTAATTTTCCTTTGGCGGAAAGCTCAAACTTCATATCGGGATTGTTGCGACAGAGTTCTTCAAACTGCTTTTCGGTGAGCCGCGCCGAATGAAAATCCAAACTAAAAGGCTGAACTGGAAATGGAACGTCGGTTGAATAAATTGATTGAATATTGCTCGCCATAGTTTTACCTCAAGTTTATTTTAACTTAGATAACCAAAAAAAGTGAATTGCCTCTCATTCAAGACAATTCACTTCTTCATTTTTAATTTAATGTTTTCTATTTTTGCTCAATCGCTTTTTTGAATTGCGCTTCAATTTGATTTATAAAGCCAAGCAGATTTTGCCTGTCTTTGAACTTCTCTTTTGCCATATCAAAAGCCGCTTGTCCGCGTGGGTCGGCAAGGCGAGCAAAACTCACTAAACCACCGATGAGCGATTGGAATTCGTTGTTTTCCAATGCTTTTTTATAGTTTTCAAAAATAAGCGAAAAGGCTCGCGCATCGCCTTTGCCGGTTGCGGCGACGAGATTTAAAGCATTTGTGCGGACATTTGACGGGTAAGATTTATCGGCATATTTTAACCCTGCGTCAAAAGCGCGTTTATCGCCAAGCGCGGCAAGCCCGCTGAGTCCTGCGATGCGAATTCTGTCTTTCCAAGAATTTTCGTTCAGCAATTTTGACAACGCGCCGTAGGCTTTTGCGTTTTTGGTCATTGCCAAAGCGTTGGCGGCGGCATCAATCACACTATAACTTCTGTCGCTTAAAGCATTGATAAAAACATCCGCCATTTTTTCGTCGCGCAGCATTCCCAAACCGTTAAAAGCCGCCGCTCGAACATTGGAATTTTTGTCTTTGGCGGCAATCATCAAGGCTTTTACCACCGCTTCGTCAATTTGATATTTCGGCGGATTTGGATTTAATGCCTCAAAAGGATTTTGGCTGGCTTTCGGCAAAAGCGCGTTTATTGCATCGCGTCTGATTGCCCAGAACGGCTCGGATGTTATCGCTTGGATCAAAGCCGTCAAAATTTTTGATTTTTCCGCTTCGGCAGTATCTTTCGCATCACGGCGGCTGGCAAGTTCACCCATCGTCCAGCGTCTGCCCAAAATATCTTTGTCATTCGTCATTTGATAAATAAGTTCGTCAACTGATTTGTCAAATTTCAACTCTTTTATCAAAGTGCCTTCGTAATCAAAATTGACAAGCATCGGTTTTGCAGCAGCCGCGAAAGTGAAAGTATTTTCCGCTTTTGGCTCAATCCAAACCCGTTCGATTTTATTGTCAATTTCAACATCAACATAGGTTTGAAAAAATTCAACCTGTGGATATTCATTTTTCGGGTCAATCTTTTGCGTTTGCTTGACGTTCAACGTCAATTGCTTTTTCGCCTCGTCATAATTCTGCGCAACTTCAAAAACGGGATGTCCCATTTTGTAAAGCCACTGGTCGAAAAACCAATCCATTGATTGTCCGGTTGCCTCTTCAATTGCAATGCGAAGCTGTTCGGTTTGCACGGGTTTGTTGGCGTTTGAAACTAAATAATGGTTGAGTGCTTTGAAAAATAACTCGTCGCCGAGGTGTTTGCGTAACATATGCAAAACCGCGCCGCCGCGCGGATACGCATAAACATCAAAAATCGCGTCTTTATCGGTGTAATACTTAGTAACAATCGGGCGGCGATTGCCCTGTTTCCAAGCATTTAAATATGCTTGTTGATTTGCGCGGACATCACTATAAAGAAAGTAATCGTGTCCTTTGGATTCTTCCATCCACAAGGCTTCAAAATATGTCGCAAAACTTTCGTTGAGCCAAATATGTCCCCATTCACGGGTAGTTACATAATCGCCGAACCATTGATGGGCGAGTTCGTGCGATTGCAGAGAATCGCTGTCATTATCAAGCAATTCGCGCTCGTCGTGAATCATATTCGGTGTCATCGTCGTCGCCGAGATATTTTCCATTCCGCCGTTAAATTCCGTCGCCATTGTTTGCGCGTATTTGACATACGGATATTTCACGCCCGTTTTTTCCGAAAAGAACTTAACCATTTGAGGCAGACGTTTTGTCGTCGCTTCGCCCTCTTTTAATTCATTCGGAAAAACATAGCTTGAAACCGGAATTCCCGCGTATTCGCCTTTCACTTCGGCGTATTCGCCGACGACGATTGAGGTTAAATAATTCGCGTGCGGCGTGTCCATTTTCCAATGATAGGTGCGCGTGTTATCGCCGTTATCTTTGGTTTCAAGAAGCTGTCCGTTGGAAATAACCATCAGAGGTTTTTCGACAGTGGCTCTTAACTCCGAAGTGCGAAAATCATTAGGCGAATCATATGACGGAAACCAATAACGGTTGTAATCTGTTTCGCCCTGCGACCAGATTTGTTTTCTTTTTGTCGGATTGTCGGCAGTCGGCTTGACAAATTTCAAACCGCCGCCGCCGCCGAAACCTAAAGTGTTTGGAACGGTTTCGCCTTTTGTGCGGTAATCAACGACCAATGTCAGCAGTTCGCCGATTTTGTAATCGCGGTCAAGATTGACACGCAAAAGCGTTTCCTTTTCGTTATAGTTAAAAGTTAAATCTTTTCCGCTTGATTTAACCGAATTTATTATCATTAAACCGGCATCAAGATTGATTGTTTTAAAATTCGGCACAAGCGGCGCAAGTGTAATCGTCGCCGTTCCAAAAGTTTGTTCTTTGTCCCAATCAAAACGCAAGTCAAGTGCGATGTGTTTTATATCGTAATCACGACTGCGGACGTAATGCGCGGGCGGCAGTTTTTTTTCTTTGTCTTTATCACTTTGCTGGGCGGGCGTAATGCTCGAAAACCCAAGCAGGAAAATAAAAACTAAGGACAGAAATTTCATATAACGAAGTGGAACATTTTTAGACATATTTTTCCTCGAATAAATCAAAATTTTGCAATAAAATTTTAGGAGAGTTTTGTTTGGATGTTTTACGAATCGGATTAACATTTTGTTTCAAGTAGGACAATTAACCGAAACAAATGACTTTTTATTTTTTTTTATTTTATTGTAAAAATGGAAAAACGTGAATTGCCTTATTTTCAAAAGCAATCCACGTTGAAGCAATAAACCGAAAATAGAGATGAAAATTATTTGACTTTCAAAGTTGGGTCGCCGAGCAAAACCCACGAAAGCCGGACATCGCGTCCACTGTTAAGGGTGGTTTTTGCATCTTTTATCAAATCGCCAAGCCGCGTTATGTTGCCCGCGCCGAGTTGATTGAAAAAGCGTGTTGCCATTATTTCTTGGATGTCCGGCGTAGTTAAACCTGTCGAAGACCAATCCGCCACGGCTCCGCCGTTTTGTCTTTTCAAAAGTGTCTCTGACAGAGAATCCGTCGAACCAATAAAATAACCGTTAAGACAAGTCAGCATCGTAAAAATTGATAAATTACTATTGGTCAGAGTTGCCGCATCCGCATTCCCGAAGAAACTCGGTGATCCCCAAACATTGGTATTTCCGTGTCCTGTATAATTAACTATAAATTTTCCGCTATTTATTTCGTTTAACAGCAAGGTGCGGGCATTCGTTTGACCGCGGTTTATCATTACGCTTGGTATATTTGACGGTAGTTGGGCGCGTAACCTGACACTTGCGCCTTCAAAATCATAACCGTCTGGTAAATCGCTGGCAAAAATCGCTCCTCTCGTTAAACCTTGTGTTCCGACCGTTTGTTCAAAAGCAGAAACTTTATTCAAAGCAAGAGTAACGGTCTGAGCGTTTTGAGTGGGGATTCTACCGACAGCGATTTCCGCTAAACCGTCGTCATTAAAATCTGCCAAAGCCTCATCGCTTCCTGTTTCCAAATAAACCGTTTCTACCATTTTCGTCGGAACGAAATTAAGCGCGCCGTTACCGACATAATTTCGCGGGTCGTATGTGGCATCGCCAATCAATAAAACGTAACTTGGCGGAGTTTGCCGGTTATTATAGGCGTATTGCAGAAAATCTCTGATGGCATACGAACTAAAGACACCGAAACTAAATTCATCGTAGACATCTTCAACATTGACAACTTCGACATTCATTCCTTGAGCGCGACGATAATTTGCCCAACCATTAGCCTCCGTCATCCAATTTTGGTAAGAAATTATGATTAAATTGGCAATGTTAGCCGTGTTCGACAAAGTTGAAGGCATATTCGGCGTGATGGAAGCCGCCGACAAAATTGCCGAATCTTCGACAGCAAACATCACGCGCCCGCGATTTGACGGTAAATAAACCCGATAATTACCGTTGTTTGGCTCAACCGTCAAACCGTTAATAACCGTCGGACTGTCAGGATAGGTAATGTCAAAAACACGAATGTTCGGCGAAGTAAAACCTTCCACATAACTTGCTTTATAATTTGGAACGTAAAACGAAAGTTGATTTTGTTGGGCTTGATATCGCTTGGCGTAATTTACTTTTATCGTATCAAATAAAGATATATCCGACGTTCCGCCGACGGCGGTTAACTGCAAACTGTTGGCACCTGAATTTAAGGTCGAGGTTGGAATCTCAAAACGTTGGCTCATCGAAGCCGCGCCGTTTCCCGTTATGAAACCGATTTCCACATTATTTAAAGCCACTTTAATTTGATGTGGAGTGGACGTTAATCCCTGAACGGTTAAATCAAACGAAGAGTTCGCCGTCCCGAAATCAACCGCGGGCAAATTCAAGGGAATAGTTACGGTAGTATTACCGATAACTCTGCCGAAAAAGTTTTCGGTTTCACCGTTAACAATTCCCGAAGAATAAATTGTCCGTTCCTTATAAGTAATTGTTTGATTAAAACTGCCCGACAAAACTCGTCCGCCCAACGTGCGACGAAAGGTTGTTCCAATTCGTTTGCCGTTTTGTGTCCCGACAATCAAAAAATAAATTTGCGTGTCAGTATCGCGCGTATCAATTCCGTTCCCGTAAAACTCGATATAACCGCCATTTGTGCCGACATTAATGGCTTGTTCAACACCATCTTTATATAACTGCCAAAACGCGCTCGGAGCATTCACGTCAAAACCACCCGTTTGTAGTTCGGCACGCGAAACCCGATAAAAACCTTCTTTTTTAATGCCGATTTTTACGCCCGGCTGAGCGGCGACCCGACGCTGTGTTGTCGCATCCGCCTGCGGTCTGCTGTCTTCGACTTCAGATTGTAAATTCTTCGGTAAGATATTTTCACTTCGCAAAACAAACGGATTTGCCTTTTCAGACTCTATTTTCAAAAATTCGGATGAACTACCCGCAACGGCGGTTAAATCGCCGACGTATTTCGGAAAAATCGGATTGTTACTTTGTTTCTCCCCGTTTATGTTCAAACTTTCGATAATGTAATAGGAATTTAAATCACCTTTCTCATCAAAGATTGAATACTTTTGCCCGGAAATCTGAGCATCACGCATCTGCAAATACCGACCGGGAATTAAAGATGAGCTAACAAGTTCTTTACTGTCGCCGACTACGCGATAAACGTAAAAACCCAGATTTCCCAATTCAAACTCCGTTTCCCATTCGAGCCAACATCATTGCCGTCGGAAAACGCCTCCGCCACGCCGTAGGTAATCGAATTTTTTTTAAGATTTTCGATTTTGTTGGCTTTGTTCAGGTTTTGTGCCGAAATTGGTATATAAAACAGCAAGTCCAAACTTAATAAAACGACGGCGACTAATCCTTTTTTCATAACAACCTCTTATTCCCTTTAAGAAAATATATCCTGACTTTTTCTTTAGATATGTGATTATACAAAGAAAATCTAAACATTGACTTGATAGACTTTCCAAATTTTACTACTTTTTTGCCTTTTTGCCAAGATTTTTACTTACTAATTTGAAAAATAATAGTTAAAAATGAAAAATCCGCTTTGTGAAATCAAAAATGACTCATTATATTATCATCAGTAAATCTTTTTTTGTTTAATACCCAATTATGATTATGAAATCCGTTAAAAAATCTGCTGTATTGCTTTTTATAGCAGCTTTATTCTTATCATTTATACCGCGTGAAATAAAAATTTTTGCTTCGTGGCGTGAACCGGTGCGGGCGAAACATGCGATTGTCGCTTCGCAGCACGAACTTGCTTCAGGAATCGGCGTGGAAGTAATGAAAAAAGGCGGTAACGCGGTTGATGCAGCAGTTGCGACGGCGTTAGCTCTAGCGGTGGTTTATCCGGAAGCGGGAAACTTGGGCGGCGGCGGATTTATGCTCGTGCGTTTTAAAGACGGCAAAACCGCAGCAATTGATTACCGCGAAATGGCTCCGCAAGCGGCAACCAGAAATATTTATCTGGATGAAAACAGTGAACTAATCAAAGGCGAAGGTTCTTCGACCATTGGCTATCGCGCCGCCGGTGTTCCCGGCACAACCGCCGGACTCGAATTGGCATTCAAAAAATACGGTTCGGGCAAACTGAAATGGTCGGAATTAGTCGAACCGGCGCGACGGCTCGCCCAAGATGGCTACGTTTTAAGTTATCGCCTTGCCAATTTATTAAAATCGTATAAAAAAAATCTTGAAAAATACGAAGACAGTAAAAAAATCTTCTTAAACGGCGGAAAGTTTTATGAAGAAGACGACGTTTTCAAACAACCGGAACTCGCTCAAACGCTTGGAAGAATCGAAAAAAACGGCGCGAAGGGATTTTACGAAGGCGAAACCGCGCAACTCATCGCTGCCGATATGAAAGCACATAACGGTTTGATAACTCTGGAAGATCTGAAAAATTATCAGCCGAAGGAAAGAACGCCGCTTCGCGGAACATATCGCGGCTACGAAATTATTTCGATGCCACCGCCGTCTTCGGGCGGAATCGTTCTGCTTCAAAGTTTGAATATGCTGGAAAAATATGATTTGCGTTCGATGGGTTACAA
>JACCYR010000147.1 GCA_013696385.1 Acidobacteriota bacterium | reverse complement strand
TTATTTAAATATGGCGAAAATTGAAGGATTTGAAGATTTAGAAGTTTGGAAAATAGCTTTTGAATGTGCAAATTTAGTTTATGATATTACGTCTGTCGGTAAATTTAGCCAGGATTATGGGTTGCGGCGACCAAATTAGGCGAGCCGCTGTTTCAATTTTTTCTAATATAGCGGAAGGTTTTGAAAGAGATGGGAACAAGGAGTTTGCCAATTTTTTAACTATTGCCAAAGGCTCTTGCGGCGAAGTTCGCGCACAAGCTAAATTTGCTTTTCATCGAAATTATATTTCTGAGATGAATATACAATGCTGTCTAAAAAACTTACACAAACAAGCCACCAAATTTCGGGTTTCAGGAACTATCTTCGCCAATCGGAAATGAAAGGAAGAAAATAATCTGGAATTTGGAATTTGGAATTTGGAATTTATCTATGAACATTCTCGAAATCAGAACACTGCGCGGACCGAACTATTGGAGCGGTTATTGGACAAAGTTAATCATAATGCGCCTCGATATTGGCGATTACGAGCAGAAGCCGACCAATAAAATCAAGGGCTTTTACGGGCGGATGAAGGAGGTGATGCCGAGTCTGCAAAAGCACGGCTGCTCTTATCAGGAAGAAGGCGGTTTTTTCAAGCGCGTCAAAGAAGGAACTTGGGCAGGACATGTTATTGAACATTTCTCGCTCGAACTGCAGACGCTTGCCGGAATGGATGTCGGTTACGGCAGAACGCGGGAAACCGGCGAATCGGGAATTTACAACGTCGTTTTTGCTTATTTTGAAGAAGAAGTCGGACGTTACGCGGCGCGGGCGGCAGTCAGACTTTTTCTTGAATTGGCGGAAGAGAAATCGGTTGAAGAAATTAAACAAACGCTTGCCGAAGAAGTTCAGGAAATGCGCGAGATTCGTGAGCAAGTGCGTTTTGGACCAAGCACCGGCTCGATTGTCGAAGAAGCTGAATCGCGTGATATTCCATATATTCGCCTCAACGACCAATCGCTTGTCCAGCTCGGTTACGGTGTTCACCAACAGCGTATTCAGGCGACGACGACTGCTAAAACGAATATGATTTCGGTTGATATTGCCGGAAATAAAGACGCGACCAAAAAACTTCTGGGCGAGATGGGCATTCCCGTGCCGAAAGGTTATAAAATCTGCGAAGAAGATGAAATTAAAGGCGTTGTCAAATCTCTCGGTTTTCCGCTCGTCGTCAAACCGTTGGACGGCAATCACGGCAAAGGCGCGACTGTCGGAATAGAAAATCTCGAAGAAGTAATCACCGCGTTTTATAAAGCCAAAGATTATTCAAAATTTGTAATAATCGAAAAAATGCTTAACGGCGCGGATTTTCGCGCTCTGGTTGTCAATAATCAACTCGTGGCGATTGCCGAAAGAACTCCGGCGCACGTCGTTGGCGACGGAGAACATACGATTCAGGGATTGATTGATAAAATAAACGCCGACCCGCGACGCGGTTACGGACACGAAAATGTTTTGACGCAGATTGACATCGAAGAGCAAACCGAACGAATTTTGAGAGCGAAAAAATATACGCCGGAAACGATTTTGCCGAAGGATGAAATTCTTCATCTGAAAACGACGGCAAATATTTCAACTGGCGGCACGGCGATTGACCGCACGGACGAAGCGCATCCCGAAAATATTTTTATGTTTGAGCGCATCGCCAAAATCGTCGGCTTAGACATCGCCGGGGTCGATATTATTGCGCCAAATATTTCCGAACCGTTAAGAGAAAATGGTGGCGGGATTATTGAAGTCAATGCTGCTCCCGGTTTTCGGATGCATCTTGCGCCATCGGAAGGCATCGGCAGAAACGTCGCCGAATACGTTTTAAATATGCTTTTTCCGCCCGGCAAGCCTTCGCGGATTCCGATTTTTGCCGTTACCGGAACAAACGGAAAAACCACAACGACGCGGCTTATCTCACATATTTTAAGAGGAAGCGGCTGCACTGTCGGATTTACAACCACCGACGGAACTTATATTCAAAACAATCAAATTGTCGCGGGAGACAACACCGGACCGGTTTCCGCGCAACTCGTTCTCAAAGATCCGTCCGTGCAGGTTGCTGTTTTAGAAACGGCGCGTGGCGGAATTATTCGTTCCGGTTTGGGTTACGACCATTGCGACGTGGCGGTGGTTACAAATATTGCTTCCGACCATCTTGGGCTCAAAGACATCAACACTTTAGAAGATTTGGCGCGGGTTAAAGCAGTCGTGCCGCGCTCGGTTTCGCCGAAAGGTTTCGCCGTTCTCAACGCCGAAGACGAAAATGTTTATCGAATGCGAAAATTGGTTGACGGCACGGTTGTCTTATTTTCGATGGACGAAGATAACGAAAATATTAGACGAAATGCGCGGCGCGGCGGTATTTCCTGCGTTTATGAAAACGGTTTTATCACGCTTTTGAAAGGCAAATGGAAAGTCCGCGTTGAAAAAGCGATTGACGTTCCGTTGAGTTATGGTGGACGCGCCGAATTTATGATTCAAAACGTCTTGGCGGCAACTTTGGCATGTTTTGTCCACGGTGTTTCGCTCGAAGACATTCGCGTCGGTTTGACGACATTTACGCCTTCGACTGCCCAAACGCCGGGACGAATGAACTTTGTCGAAATGGGCAATTTCACGGTTTTGATGGATTTCGCGCACAATCCGGCGGGCATCATCGGTCTGCGAAATTTTATCAACAAGCTTTCATACGAAAAAAGAACCGCCATTTTAAGCGGTGTCGGCGACCGCCGCGACGAAGATTTGTGCGAAATTGGCAGACTCTGCGCTGAAACATTTGACAAAATTATCATCCGTCGCGGAGATTATCTGCGCGGGCGCACAGAAGACGAAGTGTTTAAACTCTTGCAGGAAGGCATTGTTAAAAGCGGTAAAAAACTTGATGTTGAGATAATTCATGAATCAGAAGAAGCGATAATTAACGCTTTTGACAACGCCGGCAAAGGTGAATTGGTTGTAATTTTAGCTGATACTGTGAGTAAAGATATTGATTATGTAAATCAGTATCGGGATAAACTGTATTCGGCTGAATAATTATCTGCTTATTTATTACTCTTTAACACTCGTGCAAAATTATTTCCAACTAATAATTAGACAATAATGTTCAGAGTTCACTTTTGGCAGTCGCCGAAGGTGATGAAATTGTTGCAGTTACGGCAGTTTTAGGCTTTGTCGGCAGAATAACAAGTGTGATTTTTCCTTTTGTTCTGTAACCATTAATGGTTTAAGTTTCAAACCAGCAAAAAAAGTGTGTGGTTTTTAGCCACACACTTTTTATTTTAGTTAGCGAAAATATTTGCAATCGCAAAGTCTCCGGCTAACCCCAATTAAAGTTAATCGGACTTCCACATTTGCGGGTGAGATGTGGAAGATTCCTTACCTCCAAACAGCAAAGTCAGTTTTAACCTCTCCGTCAAACTGTTTTGGAACGGGAACAATCGTTTGGTCTCCCCATCGTACTGCTCTAAATTCATCAACTTTGTTATTGGTGTTTGCATCAGAGAGGCACACTGCACACGAATAAAGATGGCGTGAAATTGATTCGCCGCCCGTAATGTAAAGTCATATCCTAAACTCGGATTAGTTACTGTGAAAGTTGCCGTTACCGGATTGAACGTGCCGGACGGGAAAGTAGGTATATTCACTGTCGCATTGGCAGCATTGACAACCGTGAATGATCGCAACCCGGTTCCAGAATCAATAGAATCAACTGTTACCGAGCTTGGTCCATTCGTTACCGCAAACGCAGCTAGACCACCGGGAAATAGATCTCCCTCGGTAACCGTAGTGGTTGGGGTACAACTTTGTGGTGTCGGTGTTGGGGTTGGTGTTGGCGTGGGCGTTAGAGTCGGCGTTTTAACG
>JACCYR010000093.1 GCA_013696385.1 Acidobacteriota bacterium | reverse complement strand
GATGCGATACCGATTTTGGTTGAGGAAATTAAAAAAGTAAAAGGTTAGTGTTTTCTATAATTAAAGATTGGAAAAGCGTGTCGAGTTTTAATCCGGCACGTTTTTCTATTTTGTGTTCCGTCTGACTTTATGCTTTATTTTATAAAATGAAAATTTCAATTATTGGCGTTGGCAGACTTGGCGGGGCTTTGGCGATAGGTCTGGCAAAAAAAGGTTATAAAATTGAAAATCTGGCGGTGCGAAAAAAAGAAAATGCCGAAATAATTGCCGAATTTATTGAACCAAAACCGGAGATTTTGTCTGGCAGCGAATTTGACAAAATTTCTTCCGATATAATTTTTATCACGACGCAGGATTTTGAAATCGAAAAAGCTGCCGATAATTTAGCTGTAAACTTACCAAATAAACCGTTTGTTTTTCACACGAGTGGCTCGCTGTCGTCGAAAATTCTGCAAAACTTAAAAGAAAAGGGCTGCAAAGTTGGTTCGATTCATCCGCTTGTTTCGGTTAGCGATGCGGTTTTTGGCGCAGAACGCTTTAAGGATGTATATTTTTGTATCGAAGGCGACGGCGAAGCAGTTAAAATTGCTCAGGAAATAGTTGAAAATTTAGGCGGAAAATCTTTTTCCATCGAAACGAAATACAAAACGCTTTATCACGCTTCGGCGGTAACGGCTTGCGGTCATCTGGTTGCGCTGATTGACGCGGCGATTGAAATGCTGACTAAATGCGGCTTGGAGGCAAAAGAGGCGCAAAAGATTTTGTTGCCGCTGATTAAAAGCACAATCGAAAATCTTTTTAAACAATCAGCCGCCGAAGCACTAACCGGAACATTTGCGCGGGCGGATGTCGAAACATTTGAAAAACATCTCGAAGTTTTGCGCGAAAACTTGTCGCCGGAAGTGTTGGAACTCTATCTGCAACTTGGAAATCGTTCCACGCATCTAGCTGAAAGGCAGGGCGCAAGCGTGGAAAATCTTGAAAAAATAAGGGAGAAAATTTCGTTGGCGAAAAAGAATCTCAAATGATAAGATGAAATATACAAAACCTAAGAGTAAGTTTTGGATGTTTTAAGTATGACGGACAAAAAAACAAAATTTCAGACAGAGAAGCAAATTTTTTCGGAGCATATTCAAAAATCAGGCTTGCGACACACGGCGCAGAGAGATTTGATTTTGGAAATTTTTCTGCGAACCGAAGAACATCTGACGAGCGAAGACCTTTATTGGCTGGTGCAGAAAGAAGACGCAACCGTCGGACACACAACGGTTTATCGGACTTTAAAACTTTTGACCGAAGCCGGGCTTGCTCGTGAAGTGAGGTTCGGCGACGGCAAAACTTATTATGAACATCATTACAACCACGCGCATCACGACCATATGATTTGCACCGAATGCGGGCAGGTTATCGAATTTTTCTCAGCCGAGATTGAAGCATTGCAAGACCTGATGGCTAATAAATTCGGCTTTAAACCGACACACCATTCTTTGAGAATTTTGGGATTGTGTGAAAACTGTCAGAAAATTAATACGGAAACGGCGGCTTCGGGCGCGCAGCCGCGGGTGCGGGTGAAATCGGTTGTCGTCAGTTGATGTCAGCACTGTTAAATTTTTATGAAAGAAGTTGAACTAAAATTTGCGGGCGAAAACAAAAGTGGCGTAGCTGTTGTCGGCAGTTATTTGTTTGATGCGGCACGGCGTTTGGGCGTTGACGTTCAAGCCGAATGTGGCAGACGCGGCGAATGCGATTCGTGCGCGATGAAAATTACGCAGGGAAATGGATTTTTATCCGCGCCGACTTTTGCAGAAATTCAAAAACTAAGTGAACACAGGCGCAAAAAAGGAGAACGCCTTTCTTGTCAAGCGAAACTCGAAAAAGCAGGAGAAATTGTTATTATGATTACCCAGAAAAAAGAAGAAAACAAACCAGAAACGGAAGAAAAGACAGAAGAATACCGCAAGGAGTTTGAAGAATTGCCGCTTGAGAAAAAAATTGCTAATCTGCTCGAACTTGAAGCGATAACTTTAGGCGAAACATTTTCCTTTGTGCTTAATTCGCCGTTCAAAATTCTTGACATAGCAATGGGCGTAATGGCGGAATTCGGCTTAAATCTTGAAGAAAAAGACAAAGAAGCCAAGCGTCCGAAAGAGCATCAAACAAAAAAGAACGGCAATGACGCGGAAACTCCGCCAAAGAAAACCAAAGTGAAACAAACAACCGCTAAAAATTCGACTAAGAAAGAAAAAGAATAATCATTTTTGGTTTAGTTTCTCATTTTGAATAGAAAAGTTGTTGTCAGTCCGCGCTGATTTATGTCGCAAAAAATGGAGCGCGAAAATAATTATTTAACAAAACGTGAGCGATAAACTTCAAAAAAAAGTTCCTGACTCCTTGAAAGAAAACACGCAGTATGTATTGGCTTTCGGTTTGATTGCGACGATGTTATTGGTCGCGGGTTTCCCAATGTTTGTTATATTCTTCTTCGGTATCTTTGCTTATTTTTTGTGGAAAACTTTCTCGCAGCCCTCGCGTAACGAAATGCGGGAAATTTTTAAATTTTATCTTGCGGCAAACGAAATTTTGCGCGACGATGAACGCAAATGGTTCGGTTTTGAAGTGCAGGAGGTGATCGGGCGCGGCGAGCGCATTTTGCAATTGATAAACGGTGCGCCGCCGCTGGTTTATTTCACGCTCGGCGCGCTCTATAACAAAATCGGCGACCATAAATCCGCCGTAAATCACCTGGCATATATTATCGAAAACGAAAACGCGGATGAAGCAACTTATGTTTATCCAACCCCCGAACTGAGAAATTACGTTAAAATTTTGCGGAAAATTGAACGCGAACCAGCCGAAGCACCGCAGACTTCTTCCGCCGTCCGCGCGCTTGAACGGGCGCGGCGCAATCGCGGAAAAGCACTGCTTGAAAACAGCCGAATCGCACTAAAAGAAATTAACCGCAAACGCCGCGAAGCTACCCTTGAGCAGAAGAAATACAAAGAAATCGCGGAAAAAAACGGTAGCAGCGCGGTTTTGCCCGATAATTTAACCAAAACGACGGAAAATACCGTCCAAACCAGCAAATCGTTTTTGGATACAACTAGTCTGACAAACGAAAACGGCGGAAATAAGCAGAAAGAAAAACATGGTAAATCGAAAGACGACCTGTTTGCCAACCGCAAGCCGATTTCCGAAGTTCTGCACGACATTTACGACAAAAAGTAAATCAATTACGAATTTCAAATTAAAAGAGCGTTCAATCTCGTAATTCGTAATTCGTAATTTGAAATTCGTAATTTAATTCTATGCTTTCTGCTGAAATTATCGCCATCGGTTCGGAACTTTTAACACCAACAAAAACAGATACAAACAGTCTTTGGCTGACCGAAAAACTTAATGAAATCGGGATTGAAGTAAAACTCAAAACGATTGTCGGCGACGATGAACTGCGCCTTGAGGAAACTATCAAAGACGCATTGAAGCGGTCAGATATTGTCATCACGAGCGGCGGTTTAGGTCCGACCGAAGACGACATTACACGCCAGGTTTCCGCTAAAGCCGTCGGGCGCGAACTCGTTTTTTATGAAGAACTCATGAAAGAACTCGCAGAAAGATTTCGCCGTTGGGGACGCGAAATGCCGGAAATCAATAAACGCCAAGCCTTTGTCATCGAAGGCGCGAAAGTTTTGCCAAATCCGAACGGCTCAGCGGCTGGAATGTTGATTGAAATTGAAAATAAATTTTTCGTCATCCTGCCGGGTCCGCCGCGCGAACTCAAACCGATGTTTGAAACTTGTGTTTTGCCGAAGCTGCGCGAAAAAGCGGGCAAGGTTTTTGTCAAACGCAGAGTTTTGCGCGTTACCGGAATAGGCGAATCGGCGGTTGATGAACAAATTGCGCCCGTTTATAAATCTTATGCGGCGGTTCAGACTTCGATTCTTTTTAACCGCAGCGAAGTTGAAATTCATCTTTCCGCCCAATCAAACTCGGAAACCGAAGCAGAAAAAATTCTTGAAGAGTTAGCCGAAAAACTCGTCAAAAAACTCGGTATTGCCGTTTTTGCAATCAATGGCGAAACGATGGAAGAAGTCGTCGGAAAACTTTTAGTTGAAAACGGGAAAACATTAGCGGTTGCCGAAAGCTGCACGGGCGGTTTGATCGGCGAAAGATTAACTGAAGTTTCCGGTTCTTCCGCGTATTTTATCGAAGGCGTTACCGCTTATGCCAACGAAGCGAAAATTAGAACTCTTAATGTTTCACGCATGCTGATTGAAGAACACGGTGCGGTCAGCGCGGAAGTTGCCGAAGCAATGGCAAAAGGAATGCGCGAAAGAGCAAAAACAGATTACGCAATTTCGGTAACGGGTGTTGCAGGTCCCGGCGGCGGAACAATGGAAAAACCCGTCGGGCTTGTATTTATTGGATATTCAGATAAAATAGAAACAAAATCAATCAAAATAAATCTGCCCGGCGATAGATATTTGATTCGCTGGCGGGCAAGTCAGTTTGCGTTGGATTTTTTACGGCGGAAGGTATTGAAAAAAGTTGAATCCAAAAGTAATTAAGCAACGAATATAAATATTAAAGACTTTTGATACGTTGACAAATACTCAATATCAAGCGTTTTACACGACATCTTTATTGGGCAAAGATGTATC
>JACCYR010000089.1 GCA_013696385.1 Acidobacteriota bacterium | reverse complement strand
GTCAAACCGAGTAAACCGCGTTCACTGCCGACGCTGACCCTTGAAGAAATATCTAAAAAGTTGGTCGGTGTGTTCGAGCCGGGCTGAACAACTTTGATAATGCCGCCTTGCTGGACAACGAAATTGCGTTTTGTACCGTCTTTGGCGTTTGTCAAAAGCAGCGGCGAACTCAAACCCGACAAATAGGGTTGCAGGCGAAGCGTGTAGGGCGCAGAGGTTTGCGCCAAAGTCGGCAGAAACAAAATTAAAACATTGACAGTTAAAATAGTTAGCAGCTTAAAATATCGCATTTTTATCTCCAAGAATTACTTAATCTCTGTTGCATCTTTTGAATTTTCAAATTATTTTTGTATCCGTTAGATGCATCCTCAATCAGTTTGGTTTATCAATCTACATTTTCCAAAGTGTTGCGTTTTCGGCGAAAAAACAAAAAAGGGTCAAACTTATGCAGCAAACTACGGCAAATCTTAAAACTCTCATAAATTTTCCTGATATGGAAGACTTTGGAAGACCTTAAATATCTTAAAACTTGGGAGAAATAAAAACAAGTAGAATTTTTCTTGAACACCTCTTTTGTTACACGACAAGATTTTGTTTTCTCAATTGTGGCTTTTGAAATTTCGTGAATTTTAATTTTTCATAAATTAATTTTCAACGCGAATTTCTTCCAAAACTTTTCTGACTGCTTCGATTGGATTTTTCCGTTCCAAGATGACTTTTAAGATTCCGCTCGGCGAAAAGAGCGAGCCTTCGTTAGCAGCTAAGAAATCCATCAATTTTTCGGGTGCGACCTTGGCGTTTTCACCCAGTTTGACGGCAAAACCGTCTTTTGTTTTATCAACTGAAACAACGTGCATCAGTTCGGCTGATTTCCGCAAACGGGCATATTCAAACAGATTCTCGACCGATTCGGGCATTTTACCGTAACGGTCTTGGATCTCTGCGTAAATTCGGCGCAAAGTTTCTTCCGAATCAGCCGAAGAAATACGTTTGTAAGTGCGTAATCTTTGGCTGGTTTCGTTGATATAATCGTTTGGAATTGAAACGTCCACGCCCAAATTTATCGAAACGCTGGTTTCGTCTTCAATGCTCTCGCCTTTAAGTTCTTGAATCGTGCGTTCAAGCATTTTCGTGTAAAGGTCAAAGCCGAGAGCATCGAGCTGTCCAGATTGCTGTCCGCCCAGAATGTTTCCCGCGCCGCGCAATTCTAAATCCAGAGCCGCAATGCGAAAACCCGCGCCCAAATCGGAAAATTCACGAATTGCTGAAAGCCGACGACGCGCAATCGGCGTAAGTTCGAGTTCCGACGGAATCAAAAGATAAGCATAAGCGCGGCGATTTGAACGCCCGACGCGTCCGCGCAATTGGTAAAGCTGCGAAAGTCCGTAATTGTCGGCGCGGTTAATAATAATTGTATTTGCCCGCGGAATGTCAATGCCGTTTTCGATGATTGTTGTGGCGACGAGAACATCGTATTTATAATCAACAAAATCAAGCATTATATTTTCCATCACTTTTTCGTTCATCTGCCCGTGTCCGATGGCGATTCGCGCATTCGGCACGATTTTTTGAATGTGCGCGGCAATAGCTTCGATGGTTTCTACGCGGTTGTGAATAAAAAAGATTTGTCCGTTTCGTGCTAATTCCAATTCAATCGCCGATTTAATCACGCCTTCAGAAAATTGGACGACCTGCGTATTGATTGCCAATCTGTCGCGCGGCGGCGTTTCAATAACCGACATATCGCGCATTCCGAGCAAACTCATATTCAACGTGCGCGGAATCGGCGTTGCGCTCAAAGTCAAAACATCAACTTTTTTCTTTAATTGCTTAAGTTTTTCTTTATGCGCGACACCGAAACGCTGCTCTTCATCAACGACAACCAGACCGATTTTCGGCAGCTTAACATCATTTGATAAAATGCGGTGCGTTCCGATTAAAATATCAACTTCGCCTTTTTCCGATTTAGCGACAACTTCTTTTTGCTCTTTCGGCGAGCGAAACCGCGAAAGTAGTTCAATCGAAACGGGAAACGCGGCAAAACGCTGTTTAAAAGTTTCCGAATGCTGATACGCCAGAATCGTCGTCGGCGTTAAAATCGCAACCTGTTTGCCGTCCATCACGGCTTTAAATGCCGCCCGCATTGCCACTTCCGTTTTGCCGTAACCGACATCGCCGATGACAAGTCTGTCCATCGGAACGGCGGTTTGCATATCCATTTTTGAATCTTCAATCGCGGCAGCCTGGTCGGTTGTCAATTGATACGGAAAAGCATCTTCAAATTCTTTTTGCCAAGGCGTGTCAGCTGAAAACGCGAAACCCGGCACGAGTTTTCGCTCGGCATAAAGACGCAGAAGTTCGTCCGCCATATTGCGCATTGCGCGTTTTGCTTTCGCTTTTGTCTTTTGCCAACTGATGCTGCCGAGTCGGTCCAAAGTCGGCGTGATTCCTTCGCCCGAACTGTAACGCGAAACCAAATCGAGCCGCTCGACCGGCACAAAAAGTTTGGCGTTTTCGGCATACATCAAAAGCATAAATTCCCGAAAAATTCCGCCTGTTTCGAGCGTCTGCAAACCTTCAAAACGCCCGATGCCGTGGTCAACGTGAACGACAAAATCGCCCGCTTTCAAATCACGGAAATCAGAAACGAAAGCTGCTGTTTTGGTCTTTGGTCTTTGGTCTTTGGTTTTTGTTTGAGGCGCGATGGCTTGCGAATTTTCGC
>JACCYR010000086.1 GCA_013696385.1 Acidobacteriota bacterium | reverse complement strand
TCTTCTTGCCTCCATTTTTTCGGGCAGACAGTCAAACGGCAAACTAAAATTTCAAGTTTTGACTATCTGCAAAATTGGTTTTCTCATCATTAAAATTTTCTTCGTATAAAGCTCCAAAAATTGAACTGAATTTTCTCAACTCTTAGAATAGCACAATATTTATTTTTGATTCAACGAATCTTACTTTATAATTTGATTATTATGACTATAAAACGCAAATACATAGTTATTGTTATTCACCGAAAAGAAATTTACAGATTTTTTCCTTAAAACTAGACAAATAGAAAATTTTGTATAAAATCAAAATATGACCTTTTATCAAAGCAACCTCGTCCTTAGATAGCCACTCGCCCAAACTTTTCGGCGATGTGGCGAACCTTTAATCAATTACGAATTACAAATTACAAATTACGAGATTAGTCGGTGGATTTATATTTATCCGCTAAACTTGGGCTTCTATAATTGACTTTAGACTTTGGACTCGAAAAATATGGACGAGAAATATTTTGCACAAAAGATAGAACAGAAATGGCAAAAGCGTTGGGCGGAAAACAAGACGTTTGAAGTCGAAATTAACGACGGACGCGAGAAGTTTTACGCGCTTGAAATGTTGCCATATCCGTCGGGCAGATTGCATATGGGGCATGTTCGCAATTATTCGATCGGCGACGCGCTGGCGTGGTATAAGCGGCTGCAAGGCTACAATGTTTTGCATCCGATTGGCTGGGATTCGTTTGGGCAGCCCGCCGAACAAGCCGCAATAAAGAAAGGAGTGAATCCGCGAGAATGGACTGAAGACAACATTAACCAGATGCGCCAGCAACTTCAGCGTTTGGGCATCAGCTATGATTGGAGTCGTGAAATCGCGGCTCATCGTCCCGAATATTATAAGTTTGACCAATGGTTTTTCCTCAAAATGCTGGAACTCGGTCTGACGTATCGCAAGGACTCGCAAGTCAATTGGTGTCCAAAGTGCCACACAACCTTGTCGAATCAACAAGCCAGCGGCGGAGTTTGTTGGCGTTGCGGAACTCAAGTCGAAAAGCAGTCGCGCCCACAATGGTTTCTAAAAATCACCGCCTACGCCGAAGAACTTTTGAGCGGAATAAAGGAAATTGAAGCGGGTTGGGCAGAGCGCGTTTTGACAATGCAGCGCAACTGGATTGGGCGAAGCGAAGGCGCATTCGTAGAATTCCAGATTCCAAATTCCAGATTCCAGATTTCAAATTCCGAACAGCAGAAGAATTTGGAATTTGGAATCTGGAATCTGGAATCTGTCCGTGTTTTTACGACACGCATTGATACGATTTACGGTGCAAACGCGATTGTCGTCGCGGTTGAACATCCGATTATCGAACACAATTTTGACAATTTTCCCGAAGCTGTGAAAGCAAAAATTGAAGAAATCAAAATCGAAAAAGCGAAACCGACCGATTACGGCGAAGAAATCGAAAAAGACGGCATTGATACGGGTTTGAAAGCAGTCAATCCGTTTAGCGGCGAGGAATTGCCCGTTTGGGTCGGAAATTATGTGATGATGGAATACGGTACGGGCGCAGTGATGAGTGTTCCGGCGCACGACGAGCGCGATTTTGAATTTGCCAAAAAGTTCGGTTTGCCGATAAAGCAAGTAGTTAGTGGTCAGTGGTCAGCGGTCAGTGAAGGAAGTAAAGACCAAAAAACTAAGTCTGAAGACCGAGCGACAACCGATTACGGCATTTTGGTAAATTCGGATGAATGGTCGGGAAAAACGAGTGAAGAAGCTAAACGTGAAATGACTAAGTTTGCCGAAGAAAACAATTTTGGCAAAATGGCGACGACATATCGTCTACGCGATTGGGGCATTTCGCGGCAAAGATTTTGGGGCGCACCGATTCCGATTGTTTACTGCGAAACTTGCGGAACTGTGCCTGTTCCATTTGAAAATTTGCCGGTTGAGTTGCCGGAAAGCGCACCGTTCACGGGCGTTGGCGAATCGCCTCTAGCGAAAGTTCCCGAATTCGTTTATACGACTTGTCCAAAGTGTGATGAGCCGGCGCGACGTGAAACCGACACGATGGATACGTTTGTTAATTCGGCTTGGTATTACTTTCGCTATACTGACCCGCATAATCGGGAACTGCCATTTAATCCTGAAATTACGGCGTATTGGATGCCGGTTGACCAATATATCGGCGGCGTTGACCACGCCGTAATGCACTTGCTTTATACGCGCTTTTGGACAAAAATGATGCGCGATTTGGGCTTGATAAATTTCGACGAACCGGTCAAAAAACTGCTAACGCAGGGAATGGTCGTCGGCGAATCTTATTACAGCAAATCCAAAGAAAGCTATGTTCCGCCGGATGAAGTAAAAACAGTGCGCGACGAAAAGGGAAAAGTTGTCGAAGCGAATTTGAAATCCGATAATTCGCAGGTCAAAGTCGCGGTCGAAAAAATGTCGAAATCGAAATATAACGGCGTTGACCCAGACGATATGGTGATGATTTATGGCGCGGATGCCGTGCGGATATTTGCGCTGTTTGCCGCTCCGGTTGAAAATGAGCTTGTCTGGCAGGAAACAGGAATTGACGGTGCGGTGCGGTTTTTACAGCGCGTTTATCGTCTTGTTTATCGCTGGCACAAAGCGTTAGTGGTCAGTGGTCAGTTGCAATTGTCTGAACTGAATGGCGAATTGAGTCAAGATGCAAGAAAACTGCGGCAAAAAACGCATCAGACGATAAAACGTATTACAGAGAATTTTGAAAGCGGGCAATTTAACACGCCGATTGCTGCTTTGATGGAACTGTCAAACGCTTTGGGCGATTTCAAAGTCGAACCGAAAATCGCAAGCGAAGCGGATTTGTTTGCGGTTGACGAAGCAATCAAAAGTTTGATTTTGATGCTCACGCCGTATGCGCCGCACATCTGCGAAGAATTGTGGGAAGTTTTGACCGGAAGCGCGAAAGGCATTTTGCAATCGGACGAAAAATTTCCCGTCGCTGATGAAGCTCTGGTAAAAGCCGACGAAATCGAAATTCCGATTCAGATCAACGGAAAATTGCGCTCGCGTGTTTTGGCTTCGCCCGATGCGACGAAAGAACAACTTGAAATGATGGCTCTGGCAGATGCGAAAATTAAAGAATATATTGACGGCAAGGAAATTTTGAAAATTATCGTTGTGCCGAGCCGTCTTGTGAGTATTGTTGTCAAAGCACAGCAATCTTGAGCGGCAAATGCGGATTTGTGACAGATTTATTTAAAAATTTAAAGACGAGGTGAAGATAGTTTTTTTATGCGGTTTGGCAGCGTGAAACTGGCTGATGAATAGTTTCCCTCAACTTGTTCAACAGTGTTTTCTGCGCGTTTAGTATAACTTTTGTGCCAATGACAGCGAGATTTTGGAAGTTACTGCCGGTTGATTAAAATACAAAACTTGCCGCTCCTTTCCGTTTAAACCTTGATTGCCAGCGATAAAGGAACTAAAATCAAATTGGTAAGTTTTAAAACCATTTTCTAAGAGCTATTAATAAATTACAAATGCAAAAATCCGCCAATAGTTTTACAGCAAAAAATCAAAATGAAAGAGTGTCAACTTTGTAAAAATTGCTTTACCGATGATGTTAATACTTGTCCAAACGACGGAATGCCGACTTTTCATTCTATAAGCGGCGAACCTATTTTGGATGGAAAATATCAATTGGAATGCCGACTTGGGCAAGGCGGAATGGGCGTTGTTTATAAAGCGCGGCACAGTTATTTAAAAACCTCTCACGCCATTAAAATTATTTTACCGGATTTGGTCGGAAACGACCCTGAACTTGTTACGCGCTTTCGTCAGGAAGCTCTGGCAGCGGCGGCAATTCGCCATCAAAATGTTGTCGGCGTGTCTGATTACGGCATTGCCGAAGGTACGATGCCGTTTCTTGTCATGGAGTATGTCGAAGGCGAATCTCTGCATGATCTTTTGGGGCGTGAAAAAATTCTTTCGCCAGAAAGGGCATTTGAATTGATGGCGGCGATTGCGGCTGGAGTCGGCGCGGCGCATCAACTGGGGATTGTTCATCGCGATTTGAAGCCTCTGAATGTGATGATTGTCAAAGGCAAATCACAAATGAGCCAAGCCGTGAAAATTCTTGACTTCGGTTTGGCTAAAATCAAATCAGGCGAACTGCTCGGTTCTTTTATTCAAGCACAAACCACCGGTTTAATGGGTTCGCCGTTTTATATGGCTCCTGAACTGTGGGCGGATGAAGAACCAAATGCGCGGTCGGACGTTTATAGTCTGGGCGTAATGCTTTTTCAGATGCTGGCGGGCAACGTTCCGTTTAAAGGTTCTTCGATTCCGGCGATTATGAAAAAGCATCTGACCGATTCGCCGCCGCCTTTTAGCGATTACGGCGTGAAAATCGCACCTCAGATAGAAATCGCGGTGCGCCATACGCTTGAGAAGAATCCCGCCCAACGCACACAGTCGGTTGACCAATTGGTTGAAGAATTGAAAACGGCAATCGGTATTACCTCTCAGAGTTTACACATGATGGACTCATTTTTAGATTCGTCAATGACGGTTTCAAATGTGAGTATTTTAACCAATCCTCCGCAATCGGACGTTTTTGTTGATAATGTTTCGGTTGGTCAAAGCCAGATGGACGGTTGGTTAATGTTGGAAGGATTGCAGATCGGAAATCACAATCTTCGAGTCAGCCACGACGGTTTTCATGACTGGGAAGATAAACTTCTTTGCGATGGGAAACCAAAACAAGTCGTAGCGGAACTGAAAAGCCAAATTGAAAGAGATACCGGAGCAATTCCGAAACCGGCTGAAACAATGCTTGCTTCAGGTCAAAGCCAGCTACATAATTCGGCGCAGTATAGCTCTGCCCCGCAAGGTCTGCAAACGGCTAATCAGTCGCCGCAAAACACTTGGCAAACCGCGCCGCCAGATATTTCTATTCATTCACAACCGAAAAAATCTAACTTGTTTTCGCCTTTATATTTAACAATTATTGGGATTTCCGGCTTGTTGTTTCTGGCTATCGTAGGAGTCGGAGGGGCGTTTATGACCGGTTTAATTGGGCGCACTGACGGTGTGAATATAAACTCGGATGGCAACCTGTTATCCAACGGCAATAATCAAGCAGATTCGTCTAAACAAAATAAAAACGAAATGGTCGCAGTGACTGGCGGCGTATTCAGAATGGGACGAAGCGACGGTGAAAAAATCGAACAACCCGTCCACGAAGTTACGGTAAAAAGTTTTTTGATGGATAAAACGGAAGTAACCAACGCAGAATTTTATGATTTTGTTAAAGAAACAGGATATGAAGTCACGCCGGTTCATTGGTTAAGGGGAAAACCTGTGCCGGGAGAAGAAAAAATGCCGGTTCGATTTGTAAATGTAGCGGATGCGGAAGCCTTCGCCGCGTGGCGTTCCAAACGCGATGGCGTAACATATCGCCTTCCGACCGAAGAAGAGTGGGAATACGCCGCCCGAAACGGAGGTAGTCAGAATCTCTATCCGTGGGGCGATCGGTTTGAAACCGGTTGCGCCGTCATTGAGCGACCCGGAACCGAACCGGAGGCGGTTGGTTCAAAACCTTGCGGAGCAAATAAAGTAGGAATAATGGACTTAATCGGAAATGTTAATGAGTGGACGAGTTCTAAAGCCAGCCTTTATCCCGGCAGCGAAGGCGAGTTAAAAGACCAGATTAAGGACAAGATTAATGTCTTTCGTGGCGGTTCGGCTTTTCAAAAAATATCAGGCAAAGGTGCGATTACTTCTACTTATCGCGGTTTTGTTGAAGCAAGTAAAAGAGATGCGTCGCTTGGTTTCCGGTTGGTGCGGAATCAATAAGATTC
>JACCYR010000080.1 GCA_013696385.1 Acidobacteriota bacterium | reverse complement strand
AGATTTAGTTTGGATAATGATTTGTATTTGATTGACGCTAAAACCAAACAAGCGATACATTTAACACCGCACGACGAAGCAACACAATATTCGGACGTTAATTTTTTGTCGAACGATGAAATCATTTTTGGTACTAATCAAAACGGTGAGTTTATTACGCTTTGCCAAATGGATTGGCGAACAAAAAAAATATCTGGTTGCAGTAAAGAAAACTGGGATTTGGATTCAACCGCAATTTCAAATAGCGGCGAAGTAACCGCTTGGACTATTAATAAAGAAGGTTTCAGCGAATTTTATATAAACAAAATATCTTTCATAAAAGATAGAAGATTTGGAGAATTACCTGAACCGTCGCAAATAAAACTACCTGCCAAAGGTATCGTCGGCGGACTCGAATTTTCCAAAGACGGAAGCAAACTAGCTTTTACATTTTCAAGCGCAAGATATAACACTGACATTTGGATTTACGATTTGAACGCGAAAACTTTGACGCAAGTTACAAAAAGTTCGCGTGTCGGCATTCCGCAAAGCTCATTTGTCGAACCTGAGTTAGTTAAATATAAAACTTTTGACGGGCGCGAGATTCCGGCTTGGTATTACAAACCACAACCATCAATAGTTACAGTTAATTTGGGCAAAAATAACATTTCTCAAACTGAAAAAATAGATACTTCTTTCCATCCGCCAAATGGTTTGCCTGTTATTGTCAGCGTTCACGGCGGACCCGAAGGACAAGAGCGTCCCGGATTTAATCCGCTTTACCAGTATTATCTCTCACGCGGTTATGCAATTTTGGCGACTAATGTGAGCGGCTCAACCGGTTACGGCAAAACTTATTCGCATCTAGACGATGTGCGAAACCGTGAAAATTCCGTCAGAGATTTGGCACACGCAGTTGAATGGTTGAAAACTTCGGGCGGCGCGGACGCGAAACGAATTGCCGTGATGGGCGGAAGTTACGGCGGTTATATGACTTTGGCGGCAATTACGCTTTACCCGGATTTATGGGCGGCGGCAGTTGATACGGTCGGCATCGGCAATTGGGAAACGTTTTTGAAAAACACTTCGGGTTATCGCCGTCGGCAGCGCGAAGTCGAATACGGAATGCTCGACAAAGATATTGATTTCTTGCGCCGGATTTCGCCGATTTACAAAGTTGGTAAAATCAAAACGCCGCTATTTGTCATTCACGGCAAAAACGACCCGCGTGTGCCATACACCGAAGCCGAACAGATTGTCGAATCGCTCAAAAAGCGCGGCGCAACCGTCGAGTATAAACTCTTTGCGGACGAAGGACACGGCGTTGCAAAACTGAAAAATCGGCTCGAACTTTATCCGCTCGTCGCCGATTTTCTTGATAAATATATGAAATAAAAAATAAAATTTTATTCTTTTCGCTTTTGGTAAATGCTGATAGCTAATCCGGCGATTCCATTTAAAACCATTAACGAATTTGTAAAAATAAACACCCAGTTCGACACTAAAACACTATAAATTACAAAGCCGAGCGAAGCCGCAATTTGTCCGGCATAAAGCCAAATCGAAACGCCTTCGCTCGTCCCACCGCTCCATTGTTTATAAACCTGTTTGGCAATCGTTACAACCAAAATCAGCGAACTAATCCAACCGATAACTTCTGTCATAAAATAAAAAAGCGAAATAAAGACAATAAATCTGGATTTTTCGCTTTGAAGTTTTTAGGCAATTCGTTTAGGTTCGTCCTCATCTTCGCCAACCGGCGGTTTATTCACGTCCGGCGGCTCTTGAATCGGCACAGCCGGCTGCTGGTCAGGTGGGACGGGAATCGTTTCATTCGGCTGCTCAATATCCTCATTATCCAAATCTTGTTCAATAGCGGAATGGCTGCCAAAATCATCATCTCTCTCAGTTGAATTTACATCCGGCGGCGGAATATTCTGCACATCTTGCATAATAAAATCTCCTTATATTATAAAAGTTAAATGAAAAGCGAATACGTAAAGGAGTGTGTCAAAATTGGGATTTACAAATTTAACTTTGAGATTGAACATTGTAAATCACCTTAACACTCCCTTACAGACTCGCTTCTCGTTAAGGATATTTGCAAAAAGCGTGCCTGTCGAATTTCAAATATGAAAGCCGTTCAAATTAAAGTAGTTAAATCATTTCTTATAAAAACAATAGAATTAAACCCAACCGGATGTATTAAATTAAGGCACAATTTTATTATCTGAAAAATCTTTTAACTCGCTCAACGAGGCATCCGCAATAAGCCGAAATGTCCTGATTCTTTTATCATTTGGAAATTCTTTTGCCACCAGTGCGTCACAAATTATCAAAAAAGCGTTTTTCAAACCTTTTTTCCAATCTTTTTCGGCGGTCGAGCGCAAAATAATTGAGTCGGATTCAATGTTTGCCGCGATTAGAATTGTCTTTGACCACGAAAGAAATTTCTCCCAACCCGATACAACCGCGATTAAGTCGTTTTGTTGAGGACGGGTTTCACCTGTTATCGAATCCGACACGGAGCGCGGTTTGATATAAAAACAGATTTTATCAGCGGGCAAAACGCTTTCGATTTTCGGCTTTTCGTTAATCATCGCTGTGAAAATCGCGTTTTTGTTGTAATGTTTTTTTGCAAATTCTTCAAAACTTGTGCCAATAACCCGAAAATTTGTTGTTTGACTGATTTCTTCAATCAAAATTTCGCGCAAGTTTTTGTCAGATTCGATAACCAGAAATTGTTCGGGCGGTTTGACGGTAAACCATTTTTGCAGACGATTTTGGATTTCATCTTTGGAAAAACCGTTCGATTGCGCGGTTTGGAAAAAGGCGGCGATGAGCGCGTCGAGTTCAGTCTCGCCGTCTGAATCTTTTTGTTTTGTTTCGCAATTGTAAAAACCGCTTCCCTTTTTAAATTCAACCAAGCCTTGTTCGCTGAGTTTTTGATAAGCGGAACTAACTGTATTGGCGTGAATTTTGAAACGTCGGGCAAGTTCTCGTGTGCTGAAAAGTTTTTCACCGACGGGCAAATCGCCGCTGATAATACCGAGCGTAATTTGCGTGATGAGTTGCTCGCGGACAGGAACTTCGGAGTTTTTTGACAGCCAGATTTTCATAACAAATCTTTTACCGCAGAGGCGTAAAGACGCAGAGAAAATTAAAAAAATTCTGCGTCTCTGCGGTAAAATTCAGCTTAGAATTTTCTTCATCGCATCTTCCAAATCAGGAAATCGAAACTCAAAACCCGCGTTTTCCATTCGTTGCGGCAAAACTCGCGCACCTTCGAGCAACAGACTTTCGCCTTTTTCGCCGAATAACAGTTTGATGCCGAAGGCAGGAATCGGAATAATTGTCGGACGGTTTAGGACTTTGCCTAGAGTTTTTGTAAATTTTTCGTTTTTTACAGGATTTGGCGCGACGGCATTGACTGCGCCTTTTAAGTTTTCACTTTCAAGCGCGAAATGAATCAACCGAATCAAATCGTCAAGCGCAATCCAGCTTAGATACTGTTTGCCGCTTCCGATTGTGCCGCCGATTCCAAGTTTGAACGGCGTGAGCATTTCTTTGAGTGCGCCGCCGTCTTTTGCCAAAACAACACCGATGCGCGGCAAGACGACTCGTGCGCCGAAATCTTCGGCTTTGTTTGATTCGGCTTCCCACGCCGCGCAAACATCCGCTAAAAAGCCTTCGCCTTGAGAACTTTCTTCGGTCAAAACTTCGTCGTCGCGACTGCCGTAAAAACCTATTGCCGATGCGGAAATAAAAATCTTCGGCGGATTGTCCGTCTTTTTCAGCGCGTCAACCAAAGTCCTTGTGCCGACAACACGGCTTTCTTTTATTTTTCTTTTCTTTTCCTCAGTCCAACTTCCCTCGCCAACCGTTTCGCCCGCTAGATGGACAACCGCGTCAAAGCCTTCAAGTTTCTCTTGCTCGCTTTCGGAAAAGCCTTTTTCTGCATTCCATTGAATCTCGTCCGCATTTTTCGCCGCTTTGCGCGAAAGTTTATAAACTTCGTGTCCTTTGGCTTTCAATGTTGGAACTAATTCGCCGCCAACCAAACCGCTTGTGCCTGTAACTAAGATTTTCATTTAAAATTTTGCCTTTTTACTTTTGCCTTTCACTCTTTTCCCTGCAAATCGCGCCGCACAAACCGCACCATTTTTCTGATTTCTTCTTCGGTTAATTGATTTTTGAACGAAGGCATCGGTAGTTTGCCTTCTTTGATTTGCTGATAAATTTCTTCTTCGGATTTGGTTGCCGCTTCACCGTAACGCAGAGAAGGAATCAATTTGCCGTCAATTTCTTTGCCGTTGGCTTCTTGTCCATGGCAAATCGCGCAGTTTTGGCGGTAAAGCGAGGCTTCGTAAGATTTGCTTTCACTGATGTTAAATTCATTGCGTTTCGATTGAGTTTGCACGCATGCCGTAATCAAAAAAGCAGCGAACAAACAAACTACGCCGACTTTAGCCTTTAACTTTCGGTTTTCGATTTTAGATTTTAGCCATTGAACTTTGGACTTTGGACTCACTTAATCGCTCCTTCAATCGGACTTGACGCGCTTGCGTAAAGACGTTTTGGCATTCTGCCTGACAGATATGCAAGTCTTCCCGCTTGAACTGCTAAGTTCATCGCGGTTGCCATTTGTGCCGCGTCGTTTGCTTCGGCAATTGCCGTGTTCATCAGAATCGCGTCCGCGCCGAGTTCCATTGCAATCGCGGCATCGCTCGGAACGCCAACACCTGCGTCAACAATAATTGTCGCATTAGGAAGCTGCTCGCGCATAATTTTTAGGTTTGCGGGATTTTGCACGCCCATTCCCGAACCAATCGGCGCGGCGAGTGGCATCACTGCTGGACAACCTATATCGAGCAGTTTTTTCGCCATAATTAAATCGTCCGAAAAATAAGGCAGAACGATAAAGCCTTCTTTGACGAGAATTTTCGCGGCTTCAAGCGTTTGTTCATTATCGGGCAGAAGCGTAACCTTATCGCCGATAACTTCAAGTTTTATCCAATCGGTTTCGAGTGCTTCGCGGGCAAGCCGTGCCGTGCGAATCGCATGTTCGGCATCATAACATCCAGCCGTATTTGGCAGAATCTGCATTTTCTCATCTAAATAATCGAGAAAAGATTCGGTTTTTCTGTCAAGCGGAACGCGATTGACCGCAACCGTAACCATTTCCGCGCCCGAAGCCGTATGTGCAGCTTGCATTTCCTGATGTGAGCGATATTTGCCCGTGCCGATAATCAGCCGTGAATTGAAAGTTTTTCCTGCTAAGTTAAATATATCAGTCATAAATATAATTCCAGATTTCAGATTCCAAACTACAAATTCAAATTTGTGTATTTCATAATCTTAACAAAAAACCGCACAAAAGAAATGCGGACTGAAAACGCTTTCAATCCGCAACTTGGAATTTGGAATTTGGAATCTGAAACCTGGAATTTCACCCGCCGCCGACGAAATGAATAATCTCGATTTTATCCGCATTGTTGATTTTGATATTTTCCCAATCTTTTTTGCGAACGACTACTTTATTTAATTCTATAGCAATTCTTTCATCAGGCAGAAACAAATACTTGAGAAGTTCGGTTAGATTAACTTCTTGCGGGATTTCTTTGGTTTCACCGTTGATAAAAACTTTCATATCCTTAAGCCTTGCTGGTGGCTTGTCTTAATTCGGTTCTTGAAACTCTATATCTATATTGAATCCGATAACCACAGTATTTGCAAATAAAATCGGCAAGAAATGACGGTGGATTTTAAACGATAACTGTCATTTATGAAACTAACATAAGCGTTTGCAGACGGTCAACGACTAAAATCAGTCAAAAATCAAGAACTTAAAGCAGCGAGTAAAGTTGGATGATTTCCTTTCGATTTTTAACTTCTAATTCTCAACTTCTGTTCCTTGACACTCAATCTAGCTTAACTTACGATTGAATTTGTGCAATAATTCTCAATCTTAAATAGACCGATTTTTTTGATTATTTCGCTCTTTTGATACAATAAATTTAGAAAGAAATTTGGAAACTGTTGTATGTCTGAATTTAACCTGTTTGATTACGCGCCGCTTGGCGTAATGTTTATCGTAGCGTTTGGCTTTGCGGCAAGCCAAATTGTGGTTACGCAGCTTGTCGGTCCGCGTAAAAGAACCGCGACAAAATTGATGCCCTATGAGTGTGGAAAAGATCCAGTCGGTTCGGCGCGTGACAGATTTTCGATAAAGTTTTATACGGTCGCAGTTATTTTCCTGCTATTTGATATTGAAGTTTTGTTTATGATTCCTTTCGCCGTCGCTTTCAAAACTCTGCTTGCCGAACAGAAAATCAGCGGAATTGCTTTCGGCACAGTTGCGTTGATAGAAATTTTGGTATTTATCGCCACGCTGATTGTCGGATTTATCTATGTTTGGAAAAAAGGCATATTCGATTGGGGTTTGCAGGCACGCGCCGAAGCCCGCGGTGAAGCCAAAGTTTTGGCAAATAAGAAACAGCAACGTATTCAAGAATTAAAACGTGCTGCATAATAATTTTGGATTTTAGATTTGCGTTTTTTTAGATTTTAAGTATTCTGCGCTAATCGAGAATCTAAATCAGAAGAAGAGGATTATATGTTTAGATTTATGACTTTAGATGTCAATTGAGCTTTGATTTTTGTTTTATCAATCTAAAATCCTAAATCTAAAATCTAAAATAAAAAAATGGGTTTAGAAAATGCAATTTTTGAGTCGCTGCCGGATGTCATCACCGTCAAACTCGATGCCGTCGTCAATTGGGCGAGAAAATCGTCATTGTGGCCTGCCACGTTCGGGTTAGCTTGCTGTGCGATTGAGATGATGAATACGGTTAGTTCGCGTAATGACCTTTCGCGCTTTGGGGCGGAAACCTTTCGCGCAAGCCCTCGCCAAGCCGACGTGATGATTGTTTCGGGGCGAGTTTCGCGCAAAATGGCTCCGGTTTTGCGCCGAATTTATGACCAAATGCCCGAACCGAAATGGGTTATTTCAATGGGTGCGTGTGCAACTTCGGGTGGAGTTTTTGATAATTACGCGATTGTGCAAGGCGTTGACAAAATTGTTCCGGTTGACGTTTATATTCCGGGCTGTCCGCCTCGTCCTGAAATGCTGATTCACGCGATTATGATGCTTCAGGAAAAGGTAATGAACGAATCGGTTAGAGACCGCCGCGATACGTTTGAAGCCGAATCGCGCCAATCATTTGTTCCCGGAACTTTGCCCGTTACGGAAGGAACGACTTTGGAAAGAGAAACCGAGATTGAAGTTGCTAATAAAGAAACTTCGCGTCCATATACGATTCCATCACGGCACGAGAAACGCCGTTCATCATAAAATTTTCAGCGGTGAAGTCAGACAAAATCGTTCACCGCTTTTTTATTACAAAATATGGCTGACACAGTAGTTTTGTTAGAATTTGTCGAAAAACTAAAAGCGGAAAACTCCGATTGGGTAGACGATTTTAAAGATGCGCGAGGCGAAATTACCATCACCGTTCCGCCTCAATCAATTGTTGACGTTTGCTGGGTTTTGAAGACAAAATACGGTTTTGATATGCTTGCCGATTTGTGCGGTGCAGACCTTGGTCCCGAAGAAGATCCGCGTTTTGAAGTCAATTACCATCTGTTTTCGACCAAACATTATAATCGGCTACGATTGAAAGTTTTATTGTCGGAAGACGAGTCAAATGTGCCGACAGTTGTAACCGTTTGGAAAACCGCCAACTGGCACGAGCGCGAAACTTTCGATTTATTCGGCATAATTTTTGATGGACATCCTGATTTGCGAAGAATTTTATTACCATCCGATTTTGACGGTCACGCTCTTCGCAAAGATTACCCGTTGCGTGGTTACGAGCCTTATAGTTTAACCTAAACAGTCATCAGTCATCAGTTATCAGTCAACATAAAACTGATAATTGATGACTGATAACTGATAACTGATTTTATGAGCGTTGCAGTAGAAAATATACCAAGCCAATTTGAAGTTTTAGACCAATCTCTCGAATCGCAGATGACACTTTCGATGGGACCACAGCATCCTTCGACGCACGGTGTTCTGCGCCTCGAGTTGCAGCTTGACGGCGAAATGGTCGTCAAAACCGTTCCCGATATCGGTTATTTGCATACGGGAATGGAAAAACTTTTCGAATATAAAAAATACCAGCAAGGCATCGTCATTACTGACCGAATGGATTATCTCAATCCGCTCGGCAATAATTTGGCGTATGTGATGGCGGCGGAAAAACTTCTTGGTTTGGAAATTCCCGAAAGAGCGCAAATCATCCGTGTGATGACTTGCGAGTTGCAGCGTATCGCGTCGCATATGGTTTGGCTCGGCACACACGCGCTTGACATCGGTGCGATGAGCGTATTTTTCTATTGCTTTCGTCAGCGCGAAAAGATTTTGAATTTGATTGAAGCATGTTCGGGCGGGCGAATGACACCGAGTTATTTTCGCATTGGCGGTTTGATGATGGATTTACCAGCGGGATTTGACCGCCGTGTCAAACAATTTCTCGAAGATTTTCCGGCGGCAATGGAGATGCTTGAAACGCTTGTTTCGGGTAATACGATTTGGCAAAGCAGAACGAAAGGCATCGGCATAATTACGGCGGAAGAAGCGATTGATTGGGGTTTAACCGGACCTTGTTTGCGTGGCAGCGGCGTAAATCTCGATTTGCGAAAAGTAAATCCGTATTCGGGTTATGAAACTTACGATTTTGATATTCCCGTCGAACCGGATGGCGATGTTTGGGCGCGTTATCGCGTAAGAATGCGCGAAATGTATGAGTCTTACAA
>JACCYR010000060.1 GCA_013696385.1 Acidobacteriota bacterium | reverse complement strand
TATGTCGAAACAAAAGAACTCGCATCGGTTAGTGCCGATGAACAAACCGAAGACTGACAACCGAAACCGTCTTTTCGCCTTCGATTCGTGGCGCGATTATCTGCCGTATTTGTTAATACTTGCGGTTATCGCCGCCGCAATTTTCCAACTTCACAATCAGGGCAGAATCTGGTGGTGTAAATGGGACGCTCTGTATTACTTATGGTCGAATGATGCTTGGGGCAAACACAATTCGCAGCATCTGTTTGACCCATATAGCTTGACGCACATCCTTCACGGCTTTCTCTTCCACTGGGTTTTAACCCTGATTTTTCGCCGTCGTTTGTCGCTCAAATGGCTTCTACTCTGCGCCCTTTTTGTCGAAAGCGCGTGGGAAATTATCGAAAACACTGACTCGATAATCGAACATTACCGCACGGCGACACTCGCGCTCAATTACTTCGGCGATTCGGTTGCCAACTCCTTCGGCGATATTTTAAGCTGCGCCATCGGTTTTATCATCGCCCATAAACTCGGCTTCTGGCGTTCATTCGCGCTTTTTATATTTATCGAAATCGTCTTGATTTTTTGGATTCACGACAGTTTTTTAATCAACATTATCATGCTCATTCATCCGGTTGAAGCAATAAAAACGTGGCAATCGGGTAGTTGCTAGTTTTTAAAATCTCAACACTTGCAAAATTTGAGGGAAGAACTGAAATAAGATTGACGAAATAGTTGAAAAACTGATTTTCTAACGCCAAATTTTTAGATACCTGCCAAACCATTTTTGCACAAACGGTGATTTCAGCGTTTCAAGCGTCTTTTCCGTTGCCGCGGCTTGCGTGATTTTCGATAATGTCGGATAGACGTGAATCGCTTTGCTCAAATCGTCGAGCGATAAATTTAATTTCATTGCCAGCACGAATTCGTGAATCAATTCGCCTGCCCGAAGTCCGACGATATGTGCGCCGACAATTTTTTTGCCGCCTAAAATTATCTTGGCAAACCCTTCAGTTTCGCCTTCGGCATGGGCGCGGTCATTTTCTTCAAACGGAACTTTGATGATTTTCACTTTGCCGTGTTTTTCTTTTGCCTCTTTTTCAGTTAAGCCGACATGCGCGACTTCCGGCTCGGTGAACGTCGCCCACGGCACAACTCGAAAATCGGTTTTTTTCGTGAAAGGATAAAAAAGAAATGCGTTTTGAATGACGATTTGCGCTTCGTAATCTGCCGTGTGCGTGAATTGAAAATGCCCGCTTACGTCGCCCGCCGCGTAAATGTGTTTTGCTGAAGTTTGTAGATATTCATTGGTGAAAATTTGTTTTTCATCAAATTTCACGCCCACTTTTTCAAGGTTTAAATCATCAACATTCGGCTTGCGCCCAACCGCCACGAGAATTTCGTCGCCGACAATTTCTTCGATTTTTCCGTCTTTTTCAATCGTTACAACCTTTTCGCCTTTGGTGTTTTTATGAACTCTGACAACTTCGGATTTTGTGAGAATTTTAACGCCTTCGCTCTGCAAAAGGTTTTCCATAAATACGGAAACTTCCACGTCTTCCTTCGATAAAATATGGTCAGCCATCTCGATTATCGAAACTTTTGCTCCCAATCGCTGAAATGCTTGTCCTATTTCAACGCCGATTGCGCCGCCGCCCAAAATAATCAATCTTTCGGGCAAATTTTTGATGTGAAAAACTTCCTCGTTGGTGATAAAACCCGTTTCGCGCAAGCCTTCAATCGGCGGCACAAACGGCGATGAACCTGTGGCAATACAAAAACGCTTTGCCTGCATCGGGCGTTTTTCGCCGGAATTTTTCAAGGAAACTTCGATTTTATTTGAATCCAAAAATTTCGGTGCGCCGAAAATAACTTCAACGCCCATTTTCTCGAAAACTTCGGGCGCATCGTGCGGCTCGATTTCTTTGATAACGCGCTGAACACGATTTGTAATCGAAGCAAAATCTTCGTTTTTGAATCTGGAATCTGGAATCTGGAATCCAAATTCTTCAGCGCGTTTCATATCGCTCGCAAATTTCGCCGAGCGAATCAGACTTTTTGACGGCACGCAGCCTGTATAAAGACAATCGCCGCCGAGTTTGTTCTTCTCAATCAGCGCAACGCGCGCGCCCAAAATTGCTGCGCCGCCCGCCGCAACTAATCCCGCCGAACCGCCGCCAATAACAATTAAATCGTATTTTTGGGACATTGAAGAAATCTCCTCAAATAATTTCTTTGGATTTTACGGTCGTGTTTCTGCATTATTTGAATCAAATTTCTTCAATCCGAGCAGTTGAAGCAACGCCAGCCAGATAAAGCGCGGATTCAAGATTAAATATCTTCGCCAAAGTCGTTTCGGTTCTTGTGTCAACCGAAACAGCCATTCAAAGCCGATTTTGCTTATCCATTCGGGCGACTGACGCACGTTTCCGGCATAAAAATCGAACGCCGCGCCGACACCGAGCATCACCGATTGCAGTTTGTCTTTGCGTTCCGCCATCCAACGCTCCTGTTTTGGACAGCCCAAACCGACAAACAAAATATCCGTTTTGGAATTTCTGATATTTTCCGTAATTCTCGCGTCTTCGGCAGCAGTTAAAAACTTAAACGGCGGCGAGAATACGTAATTAACCTTTAAGTTCGGATAATCTTTTTTCAAACGCGCAGAAATTTCGTCCAGAATTTCCTGTTTGCCACCGTAAAATCCAACCGTCAGATGATTGGTTTCGGCAAATGTCAAAAGTTTTAACATCAAAGTTGTGCCGCGCACTTGTGAGGCGCGTTTAACGCCTTGAAGTTTCTGCATCCAAACCATCGGCATCCCGTCGGGAGTAATCATATCAGCCGCATTAACCTGCGCGGCGTAAGCGGGATTATCGCAGCCTTCCATCGTCATATGGACGGTTGAAACGCAAATATAACCACCGTTTTTTTGCCGCACCAGTTCGGCAACCCGCGCAACTGCCGAATCATAATCGCAAACATTAACGCGCAGATTGACAACAAGGACACGGCTTTGATTTTCTGATAAATCTGTATTTTTCATTCTAAACGGCTGTGATAAATACATTTGTTAAGATACTGTGAACAAACGGCTAGCCTTTGATTTCCGTGTAAAATTTTTCGAGTTTTTTGATGTAATCACTCAAAGCAAAATTTTGTTGAATTGTCGCCCGTGCATTCTCTCGCAAACTTTCCCAATCATTTTCGCCCGAAAGCAGAGATTTTAATTTCCCGACTAACTGCGGAACATTTTCCGGCTCGACCGTAAAACCGTTCACGCCGTCTTTGACAACCGCGCCGATTGAAGCCATTTCCGAAACAACGACGATGCATCGCGCCGCCATCGCTTCAAGCATCGCCATCGGTAAGCCTTCACCATAGCGCGACGGCAGAAGAAAAATATCCGCTTCGTTTAATACTTTTTCTTTTTCCGCGCCCGAAACAACGCCGAAATAAAACTTTCCGCCGAGAATTGCGGTCATTTCCGCAACGAAAAAATCCTTCATCTCGCCCGCGCCGAAACAGTTAAAGCGGAACTCAAATCCTTCGTCTTTTAAAATGCGGCACGCTTTAATAATCTCAAACAAGCCCTTTGATTCGTGAAGCCGTCCGAGAAAAATAATTGATTTTTCGTCCGTTTGAGCTTTAATTTTTTGTGCTTTATCAAGCGAAACAGCGTTTTCCAACACGCGCACGTTCAAATTTTGCCAGCGTTTTTCGATAATTTCTTTTTCGAGTTCGCTCAACACAACGACAAGGCTTGCGCGGCGCAGCATTTTCTCGGTAGTTCGGGCAAAAAAGCGGTTTTCAAATTCTTGCGCCAAAAATCTTCCGCCGTGCAGATGCAGCAGAATCGGGCGATTTGCCAGACGTGCTGTTTTTGCAAAAGCGGCATCGCGCATAATCGAAAGCGGATTGAGCGCGGTGTTAATGTGAACGATGTCAATTCTTTCGCGGTGGATTTGCCGCCAAACGCGCAAAACATTTAATATCTGTTTGAAGATCCAACCGACACCCGCTTTTTCGCCGTCTCGTCTGCCTGCCTGAAAATGACAAAACTCAAAACGGCTGTGCTGAATAATCTGGCG
>JACCYR010000028.1 GCA_013696385.1 Acidobacteriota bacterium | reverse complement strand
GCAGATATTTTTAAAAGCGTCTGCGCCGGAAATTTGCGTGGCAAAAAATTCGCCGGTTGAAAGTTCGAGAAAAGCCGCGCCGAAAGTTTCGCCCGCGCCGCAAACAGAAGCTAAATAAACAGTTTCTTTTGATTCAATCAGCTGCGGGTCAACCGCCGTTCCGGGCGTGATAACACGGACAACTTCGCGCCGGACTAGGTTTTTGCCTTGTCCGGCATCTTCGGTTTGTTCGCAAATTGCCACGCGATAACCTTTTTTGACCAGCCGCGAAATGTATCCGGCGGCGGCGTGATGCGGAACGCCGCACATCGGAATCGGATTTTTTGTGTCTTTGTGCCGCGCCGTTAAAGTAATTTCCAACTCCCGCGAGCCGATAACCGCGTCATCGTTAAAGAGTTCGTAAAAATCTCCCAACCGAAAAAACAGCAGAGTTCCCGGATATTGTTTTTTTATTTCGAGATATTGCCGAAGCATCGGCGTTGCATTTTGCATAACATTTTGAGTCTTTTAAGCTTGAGAAATAAAGTTTAACTTAAAACTTCAATTATATAAATTTACTTTTTCAAGTTTATAAACTGTTAATTATTAAATCTATTTGCTAAAATACCCTTTTTCAAGTTATTTTGAATCAATAAGTTTGCAAAAAGGAAAGTAACTTATCCAAATGAAATCGAATCAAAGGCTAAATTCCTACCTACTTGGAAAATAAAAATTCTGGAGTTAAATTATGAAAGCAGTAAAAATTACAACGGCGTTGGGTTTTATTATTTTGTTGAATGTCATTTTGCAAATGAATGTATTCGGTCAAAACAAGGTCGAACCAAATCAGACACAAAATACAGAAAATGCTAACCAAAATAAGCAAGCGGATAAGAAAACTAATTTAGCAGACAAAGGTGAAGGCGTTGCCGAAGATAAATCTCCTTATAAAAATAAAGCAAATGAGCGTTATCGGATTGGATTTCAGGATTTATTAGAAGTCCAAATTATTCGTCATCCGGAACTTACGCAGGTCGTCAGCGTTGGTTCGGACGGGACAATTTTAATGCCGCGGATTGACCAACCGATTTTAGCAGTATGTAAAACTGAAAGAGAATTGGCGGAAACGGTTCGCACGCTCTATTCAACCTATTTACGCAATCCGTTTGTCAATGTGCGGGTCGCCGATCAAAAATCGCAGGCGTTTGCCGTTATGGGAGCGGTTCAAAAACCGGGCAACTTTTATTTGAATCAAAGAGTTCGTTTATTACAACTGCTGGCATTAGCCGGTGGTCAGGACGTTGAAACGGCAGGTTCAAAAATTCAGATTGCCAGAACCGGAAATCTTGTCGGTTGCAGCGAAGATAACGAGGTTACTAGTGAAGACGACGAAGTAAAATTTATTAGTTACAACTTGAATGATGTATTAGAGGGCAAGGAAAATCCTTGGATGCAGCCCGGCGATATCGTGTCGGTTTTAGTAGCGGATGAAGCCTATGTCGTCGGAAATGTTTTTAAACCGGCGAAAGTTTCGCTCAAAGAACCGGTTACGCTTACTCAAGCCATTGCCATTGCCGGCGGGCTTGACGCCACGGCTCAAACCAATAAAGTCATTATTCAAAGACAGGAGTCGGGAAGTTCGGCTAAAATCGAGATGAAGTTTGATATAAAGGATATCAGAGAAAAGAAAATTCCCGACCCGCAACTGCAGGCAAATGATATTGTCGAAGTTACAAATGATAAATTTAAATCTGTCCGTAACGGTTTAGTTAAGGCTCTACTTGGAGGAGTTCCAAATCTTTTTTATAAATTTCCCTAATCATTATGAAAGACAGTCGAGAAATAATTCATAAAAAGGTTGAAACGATGGACATTGAACATCAGTTTGAGCCGCAGATTCCTGCCGCCGCAAATGGCGGTTACGGGGCTTATCGTGAAGATTATGCTCAAGAAGGTTTTCAGTTTGTTGCCTATTGGCGAATCATTAGAAAACGGTTTTGGCTGGTGGTCGGAATTGCCGTCTTACTGACAACTTTAGCGGCTATTTATGTGGCGCGAAAGCCTGATATCTTTGAGGCGCGAGGGAAAGTTCAAGTTGATTCTGAACAAGCTAACCAGGATTTGGTAACCAGCGACCGGCGCGTCCCCGGTTCGTCTCAAGATTTGTCATATTTTAACACGCAACTACAGCTTCTTAACAGTGAAAGTCTGCTGCGCCGGGTTGTCAAGGAATTATCTCTCGACAGCAATCCTGAATTTCAAAAAGCCAAAGCCCAGGAATCGGTTTCGGCTTGGAGATCGATGCTGAAAGCCGTCGGGCTTGCCAGTTCCGATAATAAAAAGAAAGACGGCGCGGTTGATGAGGTATCGGTTGCGACAAATACAAATCTGGCTTCTTCCGAAGAAATTGCCGAAGCAGTCCGGTTGTCGCCCTACGTTGATCTAATCAACAAAAGTCTGGTGGTTGAACCAATCAGAGAATCGCGCACGACCAATAAAGACACGCGCTTGATTGTAATTGTCTATCGGCACACAGACCCTGAACTGGCGGCTTTTGTCGTCAACGGCATCAGCGAGATATTTGCCAAGGAGAATCAGGAAAAACGCACCGGAACGAGCAGTAAAACCAACGACTTTTTACAAAAACGAATTGCCAATCTTCAATCGGAAATTAAAAACGGCGAAATAAAGTTGTTTGAATTAACTAAAACCGCCGGTATTCTCAAAACCGATAATGAGCAGACAATTGTCATTGACCGGCTTGCCGGATTAAACAAACAACTGCTTGACGCGGAAAACGACCGGAAAAACGCCGAGGCAAAGTATCTTGCCGTAAGTAGATCGCCGGAGAGTATCAACGCACAGGTTGAAGATAAAATGGCGCGATATATTACGGAAAGAGAAAATAATATTCGGGCGTTAATAATTGATACTCAGAAAAAAATTGCCGAAAAAAAAGCCACCCGCGAAAAACTTCTGGTTGAATATCTCCCGGCGGCACAGGAGATTAGGGAGTTGGATAATGAAATCAAAACTTTGCAGGATGAAATAAATAAGGCAACCAGAGCCAATCAGGAAGACTTGGATAATTTCCGCAGACGGACGGCTCAAGAATTATTAGAAGGTTTAAAGACCGATTATTTAAAAACAAAAGCGCAGGAAGACAGTATTCGCACAGCATATAACACGCAGTATAATCAGGCGCAAGGTCAAAACCAATCGGGCGTTTCGCTGCGGCTTTTGCAGCAGGAAATCGAAACCAAGAATGGTTTTCTTGAAAATCTTA
>JACCYR010000025.1 GCA_013696385.1 Acidobacteriota bacterium | reverse complement strand
AGTGCAGCGAAACTGACAAAAAGGCTCTCGAAACATTCGACCTCGCGTGGGAGGCAGCCGGACAGCGCGGCGACCGCGCTTATCTGGAAAGCACTTTTGCCGATGATTTTGTCGCTTTGCCGGAGATGATAAACAAAACTCGGACGATTGACAATATCCTCAGAAGGGCTGAACGCAACAAAGCCAATCCGCAGACGGCTGACACGGTAATCTCCGATAATTACATTATTTCTTGCACGCCGACGACGGCGACCATCACGCACCGCCTCTTGGTCACAATCAACAACAGCGCGGGCAGGGAAGAAACATTCTATAACCGGAGCGTCCACGTTCTTGAAAAGCGGGACGGACGCTGGCAAGCCGTTACCAACGCCAATCACGAAATAAGTGATTATGCCATTTTAGATTATATGAAGCGCGATTGGAACAATGCTTTAATAAAACGCGATGCGGCGTGGTTTGAACGAAATTTTACCGCAGATGCCAGCGAAATTGACGGCAAAACAGGCGCGATTAGCGGACGGGCGGAAGCGATTGCAAAAATAAAAGCCGACAAAAGCGCGGTTAAATCCGCCGAACTTTCCGAAATGGATATTCGCATCGAAGGCGGAACGGCAGTTGTAACGGGCATAAATCGTTTCAAAGGACGCGACGAAAAAAATCAGCCTTTTGATGTTCGAGTCCGCTTTACCGATACGTTCGTCAAACGTGATGGGCGTTGGCAAATTTGGGCGACGCAGGAAACGCGCATTCTATAACCGGAATTTCAGCTTTTAATCTTGCAAAACTGCGAGGAATCGAAAAGTATAATATTTATGAAAATCTTTCCCCCCCACTTTTATAACCGGCTTTTATTCAGGCGTTTCATCCAATCAATCATTCTCATCCTGCTTTTAATTGTTATAAATTTTTTCCTGATACATCTCGCGCCGGGCGACCCTGTATATTATCTCGCCGGACAAAGCGGCGACGAGCAATATTACCAATTGATTCGCGCTAAATTTGGTTTAGACCAACCACTTTTGACGCAACTTTGGGTCTATCTTTCAAGGGTTGTGCGCGGGGATTTAGGTTATTCTTTAAGTCATCAACAATCAGTTGCCGCCGTCATTTTAGCGCGTGTTCCGGCGACGTTTTTACTGATATTTAGTGCAATTTGTTTAGCGTCAATTTTCGGCGTTCTGCTCGGAGTCGAAGCGGCACGTCGGGAAAATTCCTTCTACGACCGCGCCATCAATATCTTTGCTCTGCTCGGTCATTCCTTACCTTCCTTTTCCATCGGTTTGATAATGCTGCTTGTTTTCGCGCTTTATCTGGGACTGTTTCCGGCGCAGGGAATGGTTTCCGCGAATCAAAATTTGACGGGAATAGATTATTTGCTCGATTTGCTCGTTCATCTCGCGCTGCCGGTTCTGACACTTGCCATTGTGCAAATCGCGCAAATTATGCGGTTGACTAGAACCGAAATGCTGAACGTGCTGGACGAAAACTTTATCAACACCGCCCGCGCCAAAGGTGTTAGCGAAAGACAAGTTTTATACGCTCACGCGCTCCACAATGCGCTGTTGCCGGTGGTTACCATTATCGGCAGCGATTTCGGGATGTTGTTGAGCGGCGCGGTTTTAGTCGAAACGGTTTTTGCTTATCCCGGTTTGGGGAGGCTGATGCTGGAAGCGATTAACGCGCGGGATTATCCGGTGCTTTTGGGTTTGTTTCTAATAATTTCCAGCGGTGTCGCTGTGTTAAATTTTATTACGGATATGATTTATCCCTTGATTGATCCACGAATCGAATTTAAACGGTAACATCAAGTCGGTTTATGTGGCACATCTTAAAACAAAACAATATAACGATGGGCGCAATAATTGTGCTGATAATCTTTTTCGGCGCGGCTGTTTTTGCCGACCAAATCGCGCCGTTTGACCCGCTCAAAAGTTCAAGCGAAACATTCGAGCCGCCTTCTTGGAAATTTTTATTCGGCACAGACGATTTGGGTAGAGACGTTTTTAGCGGAGTCATTTACGGCGTGAGAACCTCTCTTTTTATCGGCGTTTCCGTCGCGTTCTTGAGCGGTTTTCTAGGAGTGATTGTCGGCTCGGCGGCAGGTTACGCGGGTGGTTTCTGGGATGATTTGCTGATGCGGCTAACGGAACTTTTTCTCATTCCGCCGCGATTTTTTTTGGCTTTAGTCATTGCGGCACTTTTCGGCGCATCGCTTTTCAATCTAATACTGATTTTAACCGTCACATATTGGACGACGACGGCGCGTCTCGTGCGAGCGGAAGTTTTATCTCTTAAAGAAAGACCTTTCGTCGAAGCCTCACGCGCGATGGGCGCAAGCCACGCGCGGATTTTGTTTCACGAAATTTTGCCCAACGCGCTGCCGCTGGTAATTACCAATGTTACGCTAATGGTCGGCGGAGTCATACTGCTTGAAGCGGCACTTGATTTTATCGGCATCGGCGACGCAAACCGCATAAGCTGGGGCGCGATGCTGCACAATGGTCAGCATTTTATCCGCGATGGTTGGTGGATGGTTGTCTTTCCAAGCCTTGCACTTGCATTGCTCGTCCTCGCACTCAACGTCGTCGGCGATGTTCTCAATACCGCGCTCAACCCGAAAGCGCGGTCAGCGTCCTAAAAGTGTTTTGTAAACAGTTGAATTACTTTGTCTTATTCGCTGACGCATTTTTAGATGATTGTTGAAAAACCAGTGTGCGCGAAAAGAACGGCATTATCCGCGTTTCGATGCGCTCCGCTACCTTATTAATGTGGTCGCCGTCAAATTCCTCGAAAGCATGTTGAATCTTAATGCGCTTGAGTTTTTCGGAAAATTCACGAATGGAATTTATAAGCTCCTCCTTTGTACTAACATCGAAAGCGATTCCGCGAAGCTGTATAAGGTTCGTGCGATACTGGTCAACCATCCACATCGGAGTGTTTGCTAACCATCGCGCCTCTGCGTTTTCGGCAGCTACGTCTTGTTCGCTGTTTTTGCCGATGGGAAAAACCGCGAAAAACGGTGGTTTTGCCGGGTTCGGAGACCACGCGGCGGCGTTGGCGAGAAAAGTCCGGGCGAAGAAACTCGCTTTTTCAACTTCTTCCCAAGATTTGATGGCTGCCGCCTCTTCAAAGAACATTTTCGGCATTCGGGACGGGTAATAATCTAAACAGCAGGTGCTCGTTCCATAAACCGCGCCGTAAATGTCCGGGTGTTTCATTGCCAGCTTGATTGCACCGTAGCCGCCCATCGAATGTCCGGCGATGCCGCGGCTTGCGGCTTTCGGCAATGTGCGATATTTCTTGTCAATGTAACCGACTAAATCGCGCGTGATGAAATCTTCCCAATTACCTGTCGTAATTGAATTAGTGTAAAAACTTCCGCCGAATTTATTGCTACCGTCGGGCATCACGACAATCATTGGGCTAATTTTCCCTGCGGCAATCAATTTATTCATCGTCGCGCCGATGTGCATCCGCAAGCCTTCGTTTTCAATTATCCAAGTTTTGTTGGCTATCCGACCCGTAAAGCCGTGAAGAAGATAAACGACCGAATAACGAACTTTGGTTTGTCTGTCGTAATTCGGCGGCAGATAAATCAACACGCTGCGCTTAGGCGAATCGCCGATAAGATTTCCCTCAAGCGAAACGGCGTGTATTTCATCGTTGATTATCTTACCGCTCTGCGCCGAAGCGGAAATAACGGCAGCGAGAAAAATGAGACAGAATAAAATGTTAAAGAAGATATTTTTCATTGGTCAATGTCCTTTCGTTTATCTGAATTTGTCTATTCAATCGGCTGCTTCCGTGTCTAACGCCGGACTTGGCGCGACGTGAATTCATATAATCTGCACCTCATTCGCAGTTGCAAAGGCTTGAAAGGGCAGCGACATTTATCCCTTGAAAAAGTTTTCACTATTCACTCAACGCGGGCGGCACTCATTGAGCATAATATCCCGAATCATATTTGCGCCTTCCGGGCTGCTTTGCACACCGTGGGGCGTGTTGGGAACGACATCGAAGCGAACCAAGGGAGAGCCTTCTGCCAACAGCCGCTGATAGTAAAACGCGCTTTGACCGACGGAAGCTGTGTTATCCCGCTCGCCAAGTAAGAACCAAACCATCGTTCGCGGATAATTATATTGCCAATTACCGAACGCGATGCTGGCTTCCTGAAAGCGTTTGCGAAAACCCCAATTACTGCTCGTGCAAGGACCTAAATCGGCAGTATATCCAAATCCCTGATCTATCGTTCCGGCACTGCCCTCTTCGTCATACCAGGCTGATTGATTAGCCGGATCATATTTAAGACAGCCCAAATCAATCTGACTCATTGGCGGACCGCCGGTCGGCACGACTGCCGAGAGAATATCCGCCAAGCCATATTGGGCAATCATATAAGCAACCTG